>DASQLJ010000832.1:0-2793 GCA_035630095.1 Longimicrobium sp. | reverse complement strand
CGTGGTGAAAGGATGGCGCGCACGTATGTAACGGCGCGTTTGGAGTTACAACGGTAATTGTCTCTCCGGTGTGATGCAAGTATTTTCGTTAATTGTATGCCTCGCATGTTCCAGCCTCCGCCGCCCACCTCCCCCGGCTTGCGCACGACGTGGCGCGGAACCATGCTTCGGCGCTCCGGATGGCTGCGCTCCCGCCCCGATCCCCATCTCCCTGATGAAGCAGAACGAAACGCCCGCTCCGGCGCCGCCGGGGTCGCTCGCCGTGGCCGGATCGGAGGCGCGGCTGGTGCGCGCGATGGGGGTGTGGGCGCTGGCCGCCAGCATCGTGAACATCACGGTGGGCGGCGGCATCTTCCGCCTCCCCGCGTTCGTGTCCGGGCAGCTGGGCTCCGCCGCGCCGCTCGCGTACCTGGTGTGCGCGCTGGCGATGGGGCTGATCGTGCTCTGCTTCGCCGAGGCGGGGAGCCGGGTGGCGCTCACCGGCGGGCCGTACGCCTACGTGGAGGTGGCGTTCGGGCCGTTCGCCGGCTTCCTCTCCGGCGTGCTGCTGTGGGTGGTGGGGACGTTCGCGCTCTCGGCCGTGGCCACGCTCTTCGCCGACGCGATGGGCGCGCTGGTGCCGGCGCTCTCCGGCAGCGGCGCGCGGGCGGCGGTGCTGGTGACCACGTTCATCATCCTGGGCGCGGTGAACGTGGCCGGCGTGCGCCAGGGGACGGCGGTGAACGTGGTGTCTACCATCGCCAAGCTGGTGCCGCTGCTGCTGTTGCTGGTGCTGGGGGCGTTCGCGGTGAAGGGCGCCAACCTGGGCGGGATGGAGGCGCCGTCGACCGGCACGCTGGCGCGCACCTCGGTGCTGCTGATCTTCGCCTTCGCGGGGATCGAGACGGCGCTGGTGCCCAGCGGCGAGGTGCGCGACGTGGCCCGCACCATCCCCCGCTCCATCGCGCTGGCGATGACGGTGATCACGCTGCTGTACATCGGCCTGCACCTGGTTTGCCAGGGCGTGCTGGGCGACGCGCTGGCCACCTCCACCACGCCGCTGGCCGACGCGGCCGCGGTGGCGCTGGGCCCGTGGGGGCGCACGATGATGCTGGTGGGCGCCGCGGTGTCGATGTTCGGCTACGTGGGCGGGATGACGCTGGCCGTGCCGCGCGCGCTGTTCGCGCTGGGCCGCGACGGCTTCCTCCCGCGCGGGCTGGCGGCCGTGCACCCGCGCTGGCACACGCCGCACGTGGCGATCGTGGTGCAGGGGGTGATCGTGTGCCTGCTGGCGGTGACCAGCGGGTTCGAGAAGCTGGCGATCCTGGCGAACCTGTCCACGCTGCTGCTGTACGTGGGGTGCTGCCTGGCCGCCTGGCAGCTTCGCCGCAAGGACGTGCGCGCCGGCGGCATCCCCTTTCGCGTCCCCGCCGCGGGCGTGGTGCCGCTGGTGGCCGTCGCGGTGATCGCCTACATGCTGATGTCGATCACTTGGCAGGAGTGGGCGGTTGTGGGCGCCATGCTGGCCGCCGGCGCCCTCATCTACCTCGCCACCCTCGGCCCGCGGCAACGTGCACGCGCCACGCAGACGGCATCGTAACCGCAGGTCGCGACGGGGGGATTGGACCCTCGCCGTCGCGACGAACGAAGCGGCCCGCCACGGGATAGGCGGGCCGCTTCGTTTTTCACGTCTCCCGCACGGGCGGACCGGTGTGAGGACGGGGCTGAAGAAAGTCTGAGGGCCCGCGACCGGCGGCTGAAGCCGCAGCAACAACTACGAAAAGCCTTGCAAATTGCGCAAGGCTTCACCGGCGCGGTGACGGCATCGCGGCTGTTTCCAAGGGGTTGTGGAGGATCGGACGCTGCGGGACTGCGCGGGGCTATCGCGCACAGCGATGCCGGCGAGGGCCGCGTGACGCACCGGCATTTCCGCCACACCGAAGTGCTCCCCTCCCCCATCCTCCCCCCTTGTGGGGGAGGGGCCGGGGGAGGGGGGACCCCGCGGCGAAGCCGCCACGCCAGTCTCTCCCTCGCTCCCCCACCGTCCCTCCCCTCCCTCCCCTCCGCCTTTCGAGCGGGTCAGCCGTGCGGCTCGTAGCGACGCAGGCTCTGCATCAGCGAGCTGTCGGCGGCGGAGGCGCCGGGGATGGTGGCCACGTGCTCGCGGACGGCGTCCAGGACCGCGGGGTCGGCGGCGTGCACCTCCCACACGGCGCCGTCCACGCACGAGAAGTGGAGCGCCACCCGCTCCTCGATCAGCGCGTGCGCGGCCTCCGCCGTGTCGGACGCCCAGTAGCGCTCGAGGAAGTCGCCCAGCTCGTCCGCCGGCTCGCGCAGGGCGAAGAAGTCGGCCCAGTCGTCCAGCAGCGACCCGGCGACGGACTGCAGCCACTCGCCCTCCACCAGCTTCCAGTCGTCGCGCTCGTCCAGCACCAGCCGCTCGGCGTGGCGCAGCTCGGGGCCCTCCCACGCGTCGCGGGCCTCGCTGAACTCGCGGTACCACTCGTCGGGGAAGCGGTAGACCTGCGGCTCGGCGTGCAGCACCCAGCGCCAGCGCGCCAGCAGCGGCAGCAGCGGCGCGAACCACCGCGCGAAGTCCGACGTCCCAGCCGAGACGAAGGTCGCGCCGGACCCGCGCGCCGCCGCGGCCTCCGCGCTGAGCGGCGCCGAGGTGTCGGGCGGGCGGGTGATGCGCAGGCCGTTCATGCGGGAAAGCTCCGGCGCGCGGGGGTGCGGGTCGGCGTATCCATGCTCGCGGGGTTGAGACGGGTGGACCGGCGCGGGGAGGGGTCGGGGGAAGATAGGCGCGGGCGG
>DASQLJ010000831.1:0-3281 GCA_035630095.1 Longimicrobium sp. | reverse complement strand
CGCGAAGCCGGCATCCCCGACGCCGAGATCGACTCGGGGCTTCCGGCGCTCTGGTTCCGCTACACCGAGTACCTGCACCGCGAGATCCGCGAGCTGCGCGTCCACGCGCTTCCCGGGGTGGCCGCGCTGCTCGACCGCGTGGAGGGCGCCGGGCCCGAGGTGGTGCTGGGGCTGCTGACCGGAAACATCCGCGAAGGCGCGCGCATCAAGGTGGAGGCGGCGCGGCTCGGCTTCGCGCGATTCCGGGTGGGCGCGTTCGGCAGCGACCACGCGGAGCGGCCGGCGCTCCCGGCGATCGCGGTGGAGCGGGCGCGGCGCGAGACAGGGATCGCGTTCAGCGGCAAGGAGATCGTGATCATCGGCGACACGCCGAGGGACGTGGCGTGCGGCGCGCACCTGGGCGTGCGCACCATCGCCACCGCGACGGGGCACCATCCCGTGGACGAACTCGCCGCGTGCGGCGCGGACCACACCTTCGCCGACCTGTCGGACCTGGAGGCGGTGTGGCGCGTGATCGAGGCGTGAAGCCCTCTCCATCTACATCTCCCGCGCAGTTGAACGGCCGGCGGCGGTAGGCTCGGCCGGCCGTCGACGATGGACCATGCGCTCTCTCCGGACCCGGAGGGGGCGCTTTGGTCGTGGCGGCGGCGTCAGAAGCGTCGCCCGCGCCCCGTTCATTGAACGCGCGTCGCGTTCGCTGAACGACGTTCGAACGCCCGCGCGCATCGCTGTCGGGACCGACGTCGACGACCCATAAGTGTCTGCCGGCGAATGACTTGGCCGGGGTGTGCCAGGGACGGCGGACACGGAACGGCCGATGCCCTTACGAAGGTGCGGCACGGCCCAGTCGCCGGAAGCCCGACGCAGGTCCATCTCCCCAGACCGGAAGGCCCGCATGCGTACCCCACGCCCGCACCGTCTTCTCCTCGCCTCGCTCGCCGTGCTCGCCGCGTGCAGCGGCGCCGGCACCCGCAGCTCCGGGCCCGACCGCGCCGCTATCGCCGCCGACACGGTGGGCGCCATGCCCTCCACCGCGGCCACGGCGCCCGTCTCGGAGTGGGAGGCGCCGCCGGTGGCGCTCACGCGGGTGGACCCCGGCTACAACCGCGAGCAGTACAGCGCGATCAGCGAGAACGAGTTCCGGGACGTGGGCACCAGCCCGCTCTCCACCTTCGCGATAGACGTGGACGCCGCGTCGTACGCCAACGTGCGGCGGTTCATCAACCAGCAGACGCTGCCGCCGGCGGACGCGGTGCGGATCGAGGAGCTGATCAACTATTTCGACTACGACTACCGCGACCCGTCGGGCGACGCGCCGTTCTCCGTGACCACGGAGGTGGCGCCGGCGCCGTGGAACCCGGCGCACCGGCTGGTGCACGTGGGGCTGCAGGGGCGGCGGATGGACCCGGCCACCCTTCCTCCGGCGAACCTGGTGTTCCTGGTGGACGTCTCGGGGTCGATGGACGAGCCCGACAAGCTGCCGCTGCTGAAGGAGGCGTTCGGGCTGCTGGTGGAGAACCTGCGCCCGCAGGACCGCGTGTCGATCGTGGTGTACGCCGGCGCGGCGGGGCTGGTGCTGCCGCCCACGCCGGGCGGGCAGAAGGACCGCATCCGCGACGCCATCAACACCCTGCGGCCCGGGGGCTCCACCAACGGGGGCGAGGGGATCCGGCTGGCGTACCAGATGGCGCGCGACGGGTTCATCCGCGGCGGCAACAACCGCGTGGTCCTGGCGACGGACGGCGACTTCAACGTGGGCGTGAGCAGCGACGGCGAGCTGGTGCGGCTGATCGAGCACGAGCGCGAGGCGGGCGTGTTCCTGACCGTGCTGGGGCTGGGCACCGGCAACCTGCAGGACGCCAGGATGGAGCAGCTCGCCGACAGGGGGAACGGCAACTACGCGTACCTCGACGGCATCGACGAAGCGCGCAAGGTGCTGGTGGGCGAGATGGGCGGCACGCTCTTCACCATCGCCAGGGACGTGAAGGTGCAGGTGGAGTTCAACCCCGCGCGGGTGAAGGCGTACCGGCTGATCGGCTACGAGAACCGCGCGCTCGCCGCCGAGGATTTCAACGACGACCGCAAGGACGCCGGCGAGCTCGGCGCCGGGCACTCGGTGACGGCGCTGTACGAGGTGGTGCCCGTGGGCGCGCCGGACTCGCCCGCGCGCGGCGTGGACCCGCTGCGCTACCAGCAGGTGCGCCCCACCGGCACCGCGGGGAACAGCGGCGAGCTGCTGACCGTGAAGCTGCGCTACAAGGCGCCCGAGGGGACCATGAGCCGCGCGCTGGTGCACCGGGTGCTGGACCGGCACACCGCGCTCGCCGCCACCTCGGCCGATTTCCGCTTCGCGGCGGCGGTGGCGGAGTGGGGGATGCTGCTGCGGGGCTCGCGCTTCAAGGCGGCCTCCAGCTACGCGCAGGTGGAGCAGCTCGCGCGCGGCGCGCTGGCCGGCGACCGGGGCGGCTACCGCCGCGAGTTCCTGCGCCTGGTGGAGGCGTCGCGGCGGCTCGCGGCCGCCGACGGCGGGGGCCACGGCGGGGGCCACGGCGGGGGCCACGGCGACCACGCGGACGGCCAGTGAGCGGCGCGGCACGGGTCCTGCTTTCCCGAAGGCGTTGCACGGGCGGAACTTGCGACGCTTTTTCGGGAGGAGGGGCAATGTCACGCGAGCGAGAGCTGATCGAGCCACACAAGGGCGACAAGCGGTACATCCGCCGCGATTCGCAGGGGCGCTTCACCGACGACCAGGTGGACGTGGGCCGCTCCCTGGCCACGGACCGGCGGCAGCACGCCAAGAACAAGGCGCGCCCCGGCCACGGCGACGAAGGCGACCGCTGAGCGGAGCCACGTCACCAGCGGCGGCGACGGCGCGGGGAGCACGCTCCCGGCGCCGTCGTCGTTTCCACCCTACACGCGCGCCGGTCTCGGTATCTTCCCTCTCCCCAGCATCTTACGGAGTCCGAAAACTTGGTGCGGGGCCCGAGATGGAAGCGCCGGGTGCGGGCGTGTCCCTCCGCTGCGCTCCGGGCCGGGCTTCGCGCGCCGTAGGCAACGATACCGCCGTTGCCAACGGCGCCGGGCCGCCGGCGCGCCAGGGCCCCGCTCGTTTCCGCGGTGCGGACGCGGGCGCGCCGGCGTCTGAGCAACCGGGATGATGCTTGACACATCAGACCGGGAGGATGGTTGACACATCGAGGGCTTCCCCAGCCCTCACGAAGTTCCTTTTTTCAGCTTTTCGCTTTAGCCAAACCCATTGGGTTAGCCGGAAAAAGTGAAGG
>DASQLJ010000830.1:0-6131 GCA_035630095.1 Longimicrobium sp. | reverse complement strand
CTCCGACCTCCCCCAAAAACGACTGCCAAAAACGACTGGGGGAGGTAGACTGCACGGGGGGATGACACTTAGCGAAGCGCTTCCGCGACAGGACTTTGCGTGAGGGATGCGCGCCCGGAGGGCCGGGACGGCGGGGGCGCGCGGCGCGGTCACGTCGGAGGGGATGGAGACGGGCGCGCCGCCGCTGGCCCGGCTGCGTTGGGCACGGCGTTATCGTGCCCTACGCAGCGCGCAGCCCGGTTCGGCGCCCCGGCGCCGAACACGCCCAAACCCACGCCGTTCGCCCGCAGGCGCGAAACGGCCGCGGGACCTTGCCAACCCGCCCGTGGTAGCACATACTGTCGCCCGATTGGGGGCCGCCGCTTCCGTGAGCCTCACGGGCGGCGGCCTTCCGTTTGACCGGCGGCGGGCACCCTCCCGCCCCGCACCCCACCGGCACCGCGCTCGTCCATGCTGAAGTACGTCCGGCGCATCTCGCTGACCCAGTGGATCCTGATCGGCATGGCCCTGGGGATCCTGTTCGGGTTCCTGTTCCCCACGGGCACCGGGGGCTTCGAGGCCACCGCGTTCAAGCCGCTGTCGACGATCTTCCTGCGGATGATCAAGTCGATCATCGTGCCGATCATCTTCGCCACGCTGGTGATCGGGATCGCCGGGCACGGCGACGACATGAAGCGCGTCGGCCGGCTGGCGCTCAAGTCGCTGATCTACTTCGAGGTGGTCACCACCATCGCGCTGTTCATCGGCCTGGCGGCGGTGAACATCACCAAGCCCGGCGTGGGGATCCGCCTGGCGGCGCCCGCCACCACCGGCGAGGAGCTGGCGGCGCGGGGGAACGAGCTCACCATCAGCTCGTTCCTGGAGCACGTGGTGCCGCAGAACTTCGTGGAGGCCGCGGTCCACAACGAGGTGCTGCAGATCGTGTTCTGGTCGGTGCTGTTCGCGGTGGCGCTGAGCCAGGTGCAGGGGCGCCCCAAGGAGCTGATGATCGGCTTCTGCGAGGCGCTGGCCGAGATCATGTTCAAGTTCACCGCCATGATCATGCGCTTCGCGCCGATCGGCATCGGCGCGGCGATGGCGGTGACGGTGAGCCACAGCGGCCTGGGCGTGCTGGTGAACCTGGGCAAGCTGATCCTCACGCTCTATGGCGCGCTGGTGGTGTTCGTGCTGCTGGTGCTGCTGCCGGTGGCGCTGATGGCGCGCGTGCCGATCCGCAAGTTCCTGCAGGCCGTCCGCCAGCCGGCGCTGATCGCGTTCTCCACCACCAGCTCCGAGGCGGCGCTGCCGCGGGCGATGCAGGCGATGGAGGCGATCGGCGTGCCCCGGCGCATCGTGGCGTTCGTGATGCCCACGGGGTACTCGTTCAACCTGGACGGCACCACGCTGTACCTGGCGCTGGCCTCGGTCTTCGTGGCGCAGGCCGCCGGCGTGGAGATGACGCTCGGCAACCAGCTGGTGATGATGCTGACGCTGATGGTCACCTCGAAGGGGGTGGCCGCGGTGCCGCGCGCCTCGCTGGTGATCCTCTCGGGCACGCTGGCCACCTTCGACCTGCCGCTGGAGGGCGTGGCGGTGATCCTGGGGGTGGACGAGCTGATGGACATGGCGCGCACCACGGTGAACCTGGTGGGCAACTGCCTGGCCACGGTGGTGATGGCGCGCTGGGAGGGCGAGTTCGACCCCGACGCCGTGGTGATCCCGCCCGAGGAGTCGCCGGCCCAGATGGGGATCGAGCAGGAGCCCGGGGTGGGCCGCATCCCCGACCACCGGCCGATAGCCGGGCCGGAACCGCCCGGCGACCCGCGCCTGGGGTGACCCCCCGGCCGCCGCGCGACGCCGCGGCGGCCGGGCGCGTTCCCCCGCGCGACGGCGCGATGGACGCCGCGCCGACGGCGCACCCGTTGCGGCGCACCGGCCGCCCCGCGTAGTTTCGCGGCGTTCCCGGCGGGAAAGCGTTGCCCGCCGGCCTCGTTCGTCCCGGGGGATCCCCTCCCCCGCCCGACCCCTTCTCCGCTTACCCGATGAACGCACTCTTCCGCAGGAAGCCGATCACCGCGCTCCGCGACGACCACCTGGACCCGCAGGTGGGGGTGGAGCCCGGGCTGCGGCGCTCGCTGGGCATGTGGCAGCTCACCTCGCTGGGGATCGGCGCGATCATCGGCGCGGGGATCTTCTCGGGCGCGGGCACCGCGATCTCGGGCGGGCCCAACCACCTGGGCGCCGGCCCGGGGCTGGTGGTGAGCTACGTGCTGGTGGCGATCGCCTGCGGCTTCGCGGCGCTCTGCTACGCCGAGTTCGCGTCGCTGATCCCGCAGGCCGGCAGCGCCTACACCTACGCCTACGCCACGCTGGGCGAGCTGGTGGCGTGGATCATCGGGTGGGACCTGATCATCGAGTACGCGGTGGGGAACATCGCGGTGGCGGTGAGCTGGTCGGCGTACTTCGTGACGCTGATGGAGGGCTTCGGGATCCACATCCCGCCCTGGATGACCACCGACCCGCGCACGGCGTCGCAGGGCTTCGAGGCGCTGCAGGCGGCCCCCGGCACCACCGACACCGCGCTGATCGCGGCGGGGCAGGCCTGGACGGCGGCGCCGCAGCTCTTCGGCTTCCCGGTGATCTTCAACCTCCCGGCGGTGCTGATCGTGGCGCTGATCACCTGGATCCTGGTGATCGGGATCCGCGAGAGCGCGTGGGCGAACACGGTGATGGTGGTGCTGAAGCTGGCCATCCTCCTGTTCTTCATCGCCATCGGCTCGTTCTGGGTGAAGCCGGAGAACTGGCAGCCGTTCATGCCCAACGGCTGGCAGGGGGTGTTCTCGGGGGCGGCGCTGATCTTCTTCGCCTACATCGGCTTCGACGCGGTCTCCACCGCGGTCGAGGAGGCGAAGGACCCGCAGCGCGACATGCCGCGCGCGATGATGCTGTCGCTGGCGGTGACCTCCGTCATCTACATCGTGGTGACGCTGGTGATGACCGGCCTGGTGCCGTGGAGCTCGCACGGCTCGGCCGACCCGCTGGCCGCGGCGTTCACCGAGCGCGGCTACGACTGGGCGGCAGGGATCATCTCGTTCGGCGCGATCATCGCCATGGCGTCGGTGCTGCTGGTGTTCCAGATGGGCCAGCCGCGCATCTTCTTCTCCATGGCGCGCGACGGGCTGCTGCCGCCGTTCGCGGCCAGGCTGCACCCCAAGTACCGCACGCCGCACGTGACCACCATCCTCACCGGCGCGTTCGTGGCGTTCTTCGCGGCGTTCGCGAACATCAACGAGGTGATCGAGCTCACCAACATCGGCACGCTGTTCGCCTTCGTGCTGGTGGCGGTGGGGGTGATGGTGCTGCGCTGGCGCGAGCCCGAGCGGCACCGCCCCTTCCGCACGCCGGCGGTGTGGTTCGTGGCGCCGGCCGCGATCGTGTCGTGCGGCTTCCTGATGTTCCAGCTCCCGATGGTCACCTGGATCCGCTTCGGGATCTGGCTGGCGGCCGGCCTGGTGATCTACTTCCTGTACGGCTACTGGAAGAGCGCCCTGCGCGACCGCTCCGCCGCGAGCTGACGCAGACGCAGTCCGCCGACAATCGAAGCGCCCCTCCCGAGCCACGGGAGGGGCGCTTCGCCGTTCGGTCCACCTCTCCCTATTTCCCTTTGACGACATCATACCGGATCGGGCAATCAACCGAGCCTTCGGAAGGGCCGCTACAAAAGGATGGCACACGGAGCAACGGAGGAAACGGAGGAAAGACAAGCAGTTCTCCGTTTCCTCCGTTGCTCCGTGTGAGTCAATAGCAGTTTCTCCGTGCCTCCGCGAAGCGCCCCTCCCGCGGCTCGGGAGGGGCGCTTTCGCACGTGCACCTGCGCCGGATCAGGTCACGGCGTGCAGCAGTCGCGCGTGAGGATGGTCGGGCAGCGCAGCCAGGTCTCGCAGTTCACGCAGGTGAACCCCGAGAGGGCGTGCCCCGCGACGGTCCCGCGCGCGGCGCCCTGCTCCTCCGTCTCGAACGAGTCCACCTTCAGCTCCTCGACCGCCAGCGTCAGCTTGTTCATGTCGTTCGTTCTCCATGCTTTGAAGAGGATGAGGGTCACGGCGTGCAGCAGGTGTTGACCTTGGTCATCAGGCAGGTGGTGCAGGTCGGGTAGTTGCCCGTGATCATCATCTCCGCGTTCCCTTCCACCGTCCCACGCTCCACCTCGGGCTCCACGGTCTCGAATGACGTCACCGTGAGCTCCTCGACTTCCAGCGTCAGCTTCTTCATGACATCCTCCAGGCGAGTTGGTTAGGGGTCACGGCGTGCAACAGGTGCCGTACCAGGTAGGGACGCTGGGACAGCGGGGGCAGGTGTACCCCGAAAAGCCGTGCGCCGCGACGGTCCCGCCCTCCTCGTCCTTTCTCTCGGTCTCGAACGAGGTTACCTCGAGCTCCTCGAGCGTCATCCTGAGCTTCTGCATGGGGTCCTCCCGGTTGAGGGGGTGCTTCGCCGTGCCGCGGGTGCGTCAGGGCGTGCAGCAGGTGTTGTTCTTGGTGGGACAGGTGCGGCAGGTGAGGTATATGCCCGAGATCGCGTGAGCCTCCACCGATCCCCGCTCTTCGCCGCGATCGGTCTCGAACGACACCACCGCGAGTTCCTCCACCGCCAGCTTGATCTTCTTCTGCATCGGGCCCTCCTCCTGTGGATGATGGGATGCCTTGCGTCGCCACCAGTCTACAGGCCAAAAGGCGTGCTGTCCAGCACCCGCCACGGCGTATCCGGATCTATACATCGCTTCAACGTGGTTTTGAGGATGCGAACTTTCCCTGCCCAGGCCGCAGTAATCCATCCGTTATCATGATCTACAAATCGTTCATTAACAGGGGATTACTTGATGATTCCGCGAGTCCGCAGCGTTGCATCCACTTCCATGGATGTTGCCTGCTCCCCGTCGTACAGGCTGCACATTTACGGCTGAATAGGCGATTGGGCGGTTTCCATCACTTCGCTCGACGTGGTGAATGTCCGGGTGGAGATGGAGGTGCAATGAAGTGAACATGGAGCACGCGCTCTTACGGCGTCGTGAGAGCCGAAGGCGGGGAGAGAAGCCGCGTCCTGCGTACACTTTTGCGCCCCTGTTCAGCCGCCGCGTCGAGTGGTTGAAGTGAACGGGCACGCGGGCAATGACGTGCACGTCGTGCACCTTCGACCCGTAAGTCTAAGTACCGCTGGGAAAGCAGTTTAGAAGCCAGGAAAGTGCACGGAGGAACGGTTGCTTCGGCATATATTCGGTATTACTCTTGCCCTGCGGGAGGAGTGCGGATCGGGCCACCGTACGCACGGTGAACGTTACCAAAGAGGCCACCTTGAGTACAGCAGCGGCGCGCGACCTCGGGCACCTGCGGCAGGAGCTGGAGAAGCGGTTCGGGAGCGCGGTGCGCCCCCTCCACGCGGTGGAGGAGGCGCGGCCGGGGTTCCGCACCGGCGTGCGCGCGCTGGACCAGCTCCTTCCCGCCGGGGTGCCGCGCGGCGCGCTGACCCTGTGGACGGGGGAAGAGACGTCGGGGCGCACCGCGGCGGTGCGCGCGCTGGTGGAGGCCGCCTGCGCGAGCACGCTGGCCGCGGTGGTGGACGCCACGCGCACGCTGGACCCGGCGGCGTGGTGCGGGCCGCACGGCCACTCGGCGCCCGGGCTGTGGGTGGCGCGGCCGCCCACCCCCGAGCAGGAGATGGAGGGCGCCTGGGTGGCCGAGGCGCTGCTGCGCACCGGTGCGTTCGGGCTGGTGGTGCTGGACGGCCCCGCCCCCGACCCCACCGAGGCGCACCGGCTGCGCGCGCTGGCCCGCGACACCGACACGGCGCTGCTGGTCTCCACCCCCGCCGCCACGGCCGGGTGGAGGGCCGATGTGCGGCTGGAGTTCCGCCGCGGCGGGGCGGGCGCGGGGCTGGGCACCGGCGGGCGCTACCGCCGCAGCTCGGGGGTGTGGCTGGCACGCGGTGCCGGCGCACGCACCGGCAGCCGCGAGGTGGAGCTGGTGCACGAGCCCGCGAGCCTCCTGCACACCGCCCCCTGGGCCGCCGACCGCCGCGCGCCCGCGCGGCGTTGACGGCCCGAGGCGCGCGTGAGCCGCCGCATCGCCTGCATCCGCCTCCCCGCGGCCACGGCC
>DASQLJ010000829.1:0-17162 GCA_035630095.1 Longimicrobium sp. | reverse complement strand
GAGCAGCTCCGCCGGGAGGCCCGCGCCAGCAGCGGCGAGGCGGCGGCGCTGGCGACGGAAGCACGCGAGCACGCCGAGCGCATCGGCCGCGCCGGCGGGCTGCTGATGGACCTGCGCGAGGACTACGGCCGGCTGGAGGCGGCGATCGACGCGCTGGAGGAGGCGGGCGCGCGGGTGGCCGGCTTCGTCAGCGCCATCCAGGAGATCGCCGAGCAGACGAACCTGCTGGCGCTGAACGCCGCCATCGAGGCGGCGCGCGCCGGCGAGCAGGGCCGCGGCTTCGCGGTCGTGGCCGGCGAGGTGCGCGGGCTGGCCACGCAGTCGTCCACCTCGGCCGCCGAGGTGACGGTGGTGGTGCGGCAGACCGCCGAGGCGATCGCCGAGGTGCGCGAGCGGCTGCGCGCCGGCAGCGGCCGCATCGCCGGCGTGGGCGAGGTGGCCGACGCGGGACGGGACTCGCTGGGGATCGTGGTGAGCGGGCTGGAGCGCACCGTCGCCTTCGTGGAGCGCATCAGCGGCGACGTGGAGCGGCAGGCGGCGTCGCTCGCCTCCATCCGCGACGGGATGACGCGCATCCGCGGGATCACGCAGGCCGCGGTGGAGCGGGCGGAGGACGCGGCCGCCGCCACCGGCCAGCAGCAGGCCGCCATGGCCCAGCTCGCCGGCACCACCCAGCGCGCCGCGCAGACCGCGGTGGACCTGGACGTGCTGGCCGCCCGCTTTCGCGTCGCCGCGGCGGAGTGACGCGGCGCCGATCGGCCGGGTGACGGCGCGGCTCCGGCGGTCGTCTCCACGGGGGAGCACGCCCACGGGATGGACGCCGGAGCACCACCTCGCGGGGGCGGTGCGGATGCTCCACGGACGCCGCGACAGTGGCGGCCCTCTTGCAGTGCCGGTTATGTTAGAAAGCGTACCGCTCTCCGGTCCCCCATCGCGCCGCACCCAGCCGGCGCCCAGGCGGACGGGCACCCTCTCCCGGCGGGTCGAACTCTGATGGACAGCGGCAGCCGTTCCAGCTACGAAGACTCGGGCTCTCGCGGCCTTTTGCGCGGGCGCATGGAGGCCCTCGGCCAGGTCTCGGCCGAGCTGATGCACGACCTGGCGCAGGGGCTCTCGGCGCTCGAGGCGCGCGCCCGCGTGGCCGCGGCCGACGCGCGCGCCGGCCGCGCCGCCACCGCCGACCTGGACGGCGTGGTGGAGACCAGCGCCGACCTGAACATGATGGTGCGCGACACGCTGGACGTGATGGCGGGCCGCGCCATCAGCCCCGAGGTGCGCTTCGACGTGTACGCGGTGGTGGAGCGCGCGGTGCGGCGCTACTTCCCCGCCTCGCGCGGGGTGGAGGTGCGGCTGAAGAGCGAGTTGCCGGAGGGCATCGAGGTGGAGGGGCGCCAGTCGTTCCTCTTCCGCTCGATCGGCAACCTGCTGGCCAACGCCATGCGCCACTGCCGCAGCGAGGTGCAGATCGGCGTGAGCGTGGAGGACCCGCGCCGCATGGACGAAGACGCCGACGCCGTGGTCTGCATCGACATCGAGGACGACGGCGCGGGGCTGGACCTGGCGCGCGCCGCCACCCTCTTCGAGCCCGCGCCCTTCGGCGACCCCGAGGGGGCGATGGGGCTGTCGGCGGTGGCCTGGATGGTGAGCCAGCTCGGCGGCTGGGTGCGCCACCGCCCCGGCGACGAGCTCGGCGGCGCCTGCTTCGAGATCCGCCTCCCCGTGGCCGACCACGCCACCAGCGGCTGAGCCCGGGGCGGATCCAGCGAACGAACGGACGAACGGCGGGGGAGACGATGATCTCCCCCGCCGTTTTTGCTGGCCTCATCCTGGCGCTGCGCGCCCGTCCCTCTCCCGAACTGCAGGAGAGGGGCGGGGGCTCGCTTCGCTCGCGGCTACTTCGTGTGCACGCCGAGGCTTGATCGCGCGGCTCCATCAGCGCGGAAAGAACGAGAGCAGTGCCGCGCTCCATCGCCTCGTCCATACCAAAAAGCGATAGTTCGCGAAGCCGGACTTCGTGTGGTTGATGCGGCGATTTCTATCGCCCTTCCCGGTCGTTTCAGCGACGGAATTCTTGACATTCCGCCGTTCGAGGCTTATAAAGAGGTCCATTCCAGACGGAAACCTCCCCGTCGGTGCTCCTGAGCCCGCGCGGCTCTCCCCCAGGATCTCCGCAAGCTGTTCGGTCCCGCTCGCTGAAGATCGGTTTTACCCCGCCCCAACCGTGTCGCCCTTCGAGCCGTACCCATGCCCCGCGTCCGTCCCGTGCCTTCGTGGCCCGGGGGCGTCTTCGCGTGCGCGCATCGGCGGCCCGCGGGCGCGGCGGTGAGGCGCTCCGTAGAGCACACCAGCGTGCGCCCCGCGGGAGGGCGCCCACCAACGCGCCGGGATCCCGGCGCGACCCGCGAATCACGTCGACGTGCGGAGGTGCCGCACCGACGCCCATCCAAACGCAGCAGCAGGAGTAGGAGATGGCCCGCTCGACCGGCAAAGTGAAGTGGTTCAACGACGCCAAGGGCTTCGGCTTCATTGAACACGAGGGTGGCAGGGACCTGTTCGTTCACTTCTCCGCCATCAAGCAGGAAGGCTTCAAGACCCTCACCGAGGGCGAAGCCGTGGAGTTCGACATCGTGGAGGGGCCCAAGGGCCCGGCCGCGGAGAATGTGACGCGTCTCGGCGCCGACTCCTGAGCGCATCTCCAGTTCCTGTTTGCGCGAAAGGCCGCCCCCCGGGGCGGCCTTTCCGTTTTCGGCGGTGAAAACTCGAGTCACTGGCGCACCGGTGAGCGGCGTCACTCCTTCGGCTGCGCCGGCACCGGGCGCCCGCGGGATTCCCCGGTTCGCCCGCCGGGGGCCTTCGGTAGCCACGTACCGTTCGACGAGGGAGTTCCGCGCACGTCTCGCGGGGAGTACCCTTTGTTCAGTGGCTGATAGCCCCGGGAGTCGACGTCTCTGGTGGTATCATTCTTTTGCGCCACCACTCACCTCCTCTTCACGTGGCACCGACAACAATTCGACATACGAATATTGTGACTTCTGGAGCAGCACGCCACGGGTATCGGGAATTGGCTCACCCAGCCTGCCCTCTTCATCGACTGCGTACACCGCTTCGAGATAGATGTCCCCGTCGTTCGGGAACGATCCCGCGTACGACTTCGGTCCCCAGTAACCGGCAAGCAGCGCACCACTGTTGAGATGGACGAGGACGAACGAAGGTTCTCGGCGGTCGAAGTAGAAATCCCAGGCGCTCGGATAGGGGATCTGAATCCGCCTTGCGAACCTCTTTGACTTGAACACCGCAACGACGACGATCGGCCAAAGGATAGGGGTTACGAGTAACACCAGAAACGCCGCGATGCAGTACCGGACGGGGTGCTCCAACGGATCCTTGCCGAAGACGAGCAGAAATAGAATCGGCAGTCCGAGGACGAAGTTGATCGTGCTGTAGAACAGACCCTGCAGAACGGCGTTTCCCCAATCAAGCGCCCGGGCCGGCATGATGAGCCTGTAGATGTTGATCGAGATCAGCCCGGGGAAGACCACGAGCATGAACAGCCCCACGGTGGGGAAATCCAGCTTGGTTTCCATACGCGGCAGCTTCTGTCGGGAATGAGGGGTTTCGCTCGTGCAGGATACATAGGTGGTGTGCGGAAGGAAAGGTTTTCTTCTCGCCAGAGGTGCATCTGGCGGTTGCTCTCCTGCTGAACTCTCCAGTTCGCTACGGCTCCGCCATACGGCCGCAATGGGGGCAGCACGCCGGCGTTCGCCCGCGGGCGAACGCCTCCGCGTAGCCCGAGCCGAGGATGGCCGTGGGCAGCGCGAAGAAGCCGATCCCCAGGACCGCCACGCACGCACCCAGCAGGCGCCCCAGTCCCGTCTGCGGATACACGTCGCCGTAGCCGACGGTGGTGACCGTGGCCACCGCCCACCACATGGTCGCGGGGATGCTGGAGAACGCCTCGGGCTGCACCTCGTGCTCCACGAAGAACATCAGCGACGACGCGGCGACGAGCAGCACCAGCAGCGCCACAGCGGCCACCAGCAGCTCTTCGCGCTTCGCCCGGGCCACCTGCCCCATCACGTAGACCGCCCGCATGTAGCGCGCGACCTTGAGCAGGCGAAAGATGCGGAGCATCCGCAGCGCGCGGGCGAACACGCCGATGCCGAACACGGGAAGGTAGAAGGGGAGCACCGCGAGCAGGTCGACCAGCGCCATCGGCGTGACCGCGTAGCGCAGCCGCCCACGCACCGCGCCGCGGTACCGCGGGTCCACGGGCGCGGCCCACAGGCGCGCCAGGTACTCGGCCGAGAAAACCAGCATCGAGAGCGCCTCGATCACGGCGAGCGGGCGCGCGCACGCCGCCGCGAAGGCGGGAACGGTGCCCAGCACGGTGGCGAGCACGCTCAGCAGGATCAGGCCGAGCAGCGCCCCGTCCACCACCCGGTTCAGCCGGTCGCCCGGGTGGTTCTCTTCCAGCACCTGCCAGGTACGGATGGCGAGCGGAGCCATGCATGGCCGGGGGATGGGGTCGCAACGCGCGCTGGAGGATGGGTCCACCTCCGCGCACGAGTTGGACGGGTCCGCAAACGCGTTTTCCCATGCGGCGGATCGCGCCTCCGCGGTTTCGTGGAGAGAAGGCGGCTGAAGCCGCGGCTGGAACAATGGAAAGCCTCACGAACTGCGTGAGGCTTCAACGACAATGGGGAAGTGGTGGGAGATGGAGTCGCGTTCAGCCACCCGGTGGACGCACGCCGGCGGCGGCATCGCCGATCAGGCGCGGCAGGTCGTATTCGACGAGCTCGCCGATGCGCTCCACCGTGACGTCGGGCGGGGCGAAGCGGGCGCAGAGGTCGGTGTCGAGGGCGTAGTGGCCCTGGCGCGGAAAGACCGTGGTGAGGCGCGGGCCCCACATGGCGCGCATCGCGTCGAGGATGCGGAGCTTGTCGTCGACCATCACGTAGTGCCGCGCGGGGAAGCGGGCCTCCACGTCGTCCAGCATCTCTTCCTTGTGGATGTAGATCAGGACGTTGCCCTCCACCGCATCCCACAACCCCGAGCGCTCCACCTTGCGCGGCTGGAACACCACGTCGCCGTCGGAGAGGATCACCACCGGGCCCCATTGCTGGAAGCGCTCGATCACGTCCAGCGCGCCGGGATACAGGCGGTTGGCGAAGGGATAGTTCACGAGGTACGTGCTCACGGCCAGCAGCTTGGGATCGCGCGGATGGTCCACCCGGAAGCGCTGCAGCGCGCCCAGGTAGTCGGCGTAGCCCAGCTCCTCGCGGAGCGTTTCGAAATCATCCCAGTACGCCTGCGCCAGCTCGGGCCCGAAGGCGCCGGTCAGGTGCCGCTTGAGGTCGGCGGTCACGCGGTCGTTGTCGAGCAGCGTGTTGTCCACGTCGAACAGGAACACCACGTCGTGGCGCAGGCTCATCACTTCGTCTCCCCCGGAGTTCGGACGGAGGCATCGCGACCGGCACGATACCGCACCCCCATCCCCACGACCAGACGAAGCGCCGCGGAGACAGTCACGCAAGGACCGTAGATGCGAGAAAGGCCGCCCCGCAAGGCAGCCTTTGCCGTTGAGCCTCGCGCAGTTTGCGAGGCTTCCCATTGTTCCAGCCGCGGCTTCAGCCGCCTTCCTCTCGCGAGGATGACGCTTGTCCTCGCCCATCTCCGCCGGCCGACGACGTCCTACTCCGGCGGCGCGGCGTCGCGGAGCATGCGGTGCAGGCGCTGGCGCTCGCGGGCGGTGCGGGCTTCGTCGAACCGGTTGGCGCGATCCAGCGTCTGGACCAGGCGCTCGTAGTCCACGGCGAGCACGCGGTGGTTGGGCGACGGGTCGGCCTCGTCGACGCGGATGGCGGCGAGCATCGCGTCGGCGGCGGCGCTCTCGCGGCCCTGCTGCAGCAGCGCCGAGGCCAGCGCCATGTGGTAGCGCGACGAGTCCGGCCGCAGCGTGGCCGCCTCGCGGTAGCTGCGCTCGGCCTGCACCCAGCGGCCCTGCCGGCCCAGAGCCGTCCCCTCTTCCCACAGCCGCTGGGCGCGGGCGGTCTGCTCCGCCGCGATCTCCTCCGCCGTGAGGGTGGGCGGCGGCAGGGGCGGGGGTATCGGCGGCGGTGGTGGTGGCGGCGTGCAGGCGGCGACGGCCAGCATGGCCAATCCCGCGATGAGTGCCCTTCTCTGCATTCGCACTGCTTCTGGAACAGGTTCCCGTCCGTTGCGCGACACGATGGCCCGCGCCTCATCCCTCGTCAACCGCCGCACGTACCCCTCGCGCGCGAAAGGGTTACGCTCGACGGGCGACATCGAGCAATCCAGGGTTCCGAGATGTTCTCCATCTCCAGCAATCATGCGAGGTCGTGGCGTGCAGGGCGGTCGATCCCGCTCCGTCCGCGGCGCCCGGTCGTTGCCGCCCCGATCCCCGGCCGCTTACCTTCGGGCACCGCAAGCGCTCGCCTTCGACGCGCGGACGCGGTTCCATCATCCCCCGTGGACGTAACGATGCCCGAGCGCGTGACCATTCGCCCCGCCACGCAGGCCGACGCCGACACCTGGCTGGCGCTGGTGGACGCGCTGGCCGACTACGAGAAGCTCGCCCGCCCCACCGCCGAGGCGCGCGGCCGGCTGCTGACCGACGCCTTCGGCCCCGAGCCGCGGCGCATCCAGGTGTACATGGCCTCGGCCGAGGGCCGCGACGTCGCGTACGCCATCACCCTGGAGACGTATTCGTCGTTCCTGGCGCTCCCCACGCTCTACCTGGAAGACCTGTTCGTGCTCCCGGACGCGCGGCGCCTGGGCGTGGGCAGCGCGATGTTCCGCTACCTCGCCGCCGAGGCGGTGCGGCGCGGCTGCGGGCGGATGGAGTGGGTGGTGCTGGACTGGAACCAGCTCGCCATCGACTTCTACGAAAAGCTCGGCGCGGAGCGGATGCGGGAGTGGTACACCTACCGCCTGGGCGCCGAACAGCTCCGCGAGATCGCGTCCGCCGGCGCGTAGCGGGCGCCGGGGTTGCGGGGGGATGTAGATTTGGTGAGCTCCGACATCGCACACCAGGCAGGAGATCGACATGCCTTCCGTACCCTTCGACCACATGCCCGACGACGCCCGGCTCTGGGTGTTCGCCGCGCCGCACCCGCTCGCCCAGGCCGACGCCGCGTCGCTGCTGGCGCGCGTGGACGCCTTCCTGGAGCGCTGGGCCGCGCACGGCGCGCCGGTGGTGGGCGCCCGCGAGCTTCGCCACGGCCAGTTCGTGCTGATCGCCTCGGACGAGCGCGCCACGGGCGTCTCCGGCTGCTCCATCGACTCGCTCTTCCACGCGCTGGCCGACCTGGAGCGCGAGCTGGGGACCGACCTGCGCGGCACCTCGTCGAAGGTCTTCTACCGCGACGCGGCGGGCGAGGTGCACGGCGTGGCCCGGCCCGAGTTCCGCCGCCTCGCCGCCGCCGGCCAGGTGAGCGAAGCCACGCCCGTGTTCGACAACACCGTGGGCACCGTGGGCGACCTGCGCGCCGGCCGCTGGGAAACGCGGCTCGGCGACGCGTGGCACGCCCGCGCCTTCCCGATCGGCGCCGCCACGGCCGGCTGAGCGCCGACGGCGCGAAACCCGCGGCGGCGTGCGCGCGTACTTCCTTGCATCGATGACGGCCCACCTCGAAGGGACACGGTGATGATCACCAGGGAAGTGCATTCGCCGGGCGTGCTCGCCCGTGATTTCTTGCTGTTCTGCGTGAAGCTGGTGATCGACGCGCTGAAGGACGTGGCGCTGATCCAGATCGGCGTCCTCGCGTTCTGCGTGGACGTGATCCTGATGCTGCTCACCGGCACGCGCCGCAGCCTCTTCTACACGGTGCTGGAGTTCGGCGAGAAGTTCGACCTGTGGCTGAACCTGTACCGCCCCGCCAGCCGCGCCGCCGCCAACCGCGACGGCCTGTTCGGCGAGAGCCGCGCGGGCGACAACTCCTTCCTGGGCGGGATGGAGGAGATGGTGCGCGGCCGCACCGAACCCGTGCGCACGCCTCCATCCGCCTCGGCGCCGCTGCGCGGACGCGGACGCGAGCTCTGAGCGTCATCTGATCGGGAAGAAGGGGGGAGGCACCGCACGGTGCCTCCCCCCTTCTCTTTGCCCTTCGGCCATGATCGAACGACCTTCGGCGGCCGCGATCGTGACGGCGCGGCTCTTCCGCGTGTCTGCGCCTGCCGGCTCAGGCGCCGACGTTCGCCTGCGCCTCCATGCGGCGCAGGAGCCGCGCGTCCAGGACGAAGGGGCCGAACGGCACCACCGAGGCGGCGAGCGCAACCGCCACGCGCGCCAGCGGCCAGCGCATGGCCACCGCCACGCGCAGCACCGCGGCGACGAAGACGAGGAAGAGCATCCCGTGCGCCATGCCGACCACCCGCACCATCTCCGGATGGCCAGCGAGGTACTTCAGCGGCATGGCAATGCCGAGGAGGATCAGAAAAGAAGCCCCCTCCAGCATCCCCAGGATGCGGAGGCGGCCGATGGGAGTTGCGAGCACGGCCAGTTCCCGGGCGAAGGTGAAACGATCCGTCGAGCGGGAGAAGACTATCCGGTCCCGCATCACCGCCGCAATCAGGTATCTCCCTACGACGAGTCCGATTCGGCGAGGTGCGCGCCGGATGACAACTTCGAGGTCGGTGACGAATGCACCTCAATCTTCCGATTTGGTATGAGAGCCCAGGCCAGGCCGGAACCAGAACGAAGCCCTGGAACGGCGTATCAGACCTTGATGAAGATCTTCCGGCGGTAGAAGACCTCCATGAACGCCCACCAGAGCAGCACGAAGCAGATGGCGAACGCCAGCGAGGCGTTCAGCGGCGCGAGCCAGCCGGCGAACGCGTGCTGGTGGATCCACGCCTTCACCGGCTGCGTGCCGGTGGGCCCGCCGGGCACCTTCACCATGTTCAGCAGGCGCGCGAAGATGCCGGAGAGGAAGAACGCGGCGATGGCGTTGGTGCCGAACACCACGAACGGGCGCGTCCACCCCTTCACCCCCTTCACGTCCACCAGCCAGTAGCACATCGCCAGCCCCACCATCCCCATCCCGCCCATGAACAGCACGTACGAGCTGGTCCACAGGTTCTTGTTGATGGGGAACGCCGCGTCCCACACCAGCCCCGCCGCCATCAGCGCGTTCCCGGCGAAGAACAGCCCCGTCGCCCGCTCGGCCGACGTGCGCTCGCCGCGGATCCAGTTGCCGGCGAAGACGCCCAGGAGGATCGTGGCGACGGCGGGGATGCTGCTCAGGACGCCCTCCGGGTCCCACGTCTTCGCCGACGCCCAGAGGTGGTCGGTGCCGAGCACCGCGCGGTCGACCCAGGCGGCGAGCGTGCACCCCTTGTCCGCCAGGTTCCCGGCGCCGCAGCCGGGCACGGGCACCAGCGCCATCGCCGCCCAGTAGCCCAGCAGCAGCGCCGCGGCCACCCACGGCTGGCCCCGTCTGGGGACGAAGACGTAGATGGCGCTCGCAGCGAGGAAGCACACCGCGATGCGCTGCAGCACGCCGGGGATGCGCAGGTGCGCCAGGTCGAGGGTGTAGTAGGGGAATGCGGCGAGGAGCAGCCCCAGCAGGAACAGGATCCCCGCCCGCACCGCCGCCTTCCCGAACATCTTTCCGCGCGAATGCCCCTTCGCGAGCTGCCCCGCGAACGAGAACGTCATCGCCACGCCCACGATGAACAGGAAGAACGGGAAGATGGTGTCGGTGGGCGTCCACCCGTGCCAGGGCGCGTGCTCCAGCGGGTCGTAGACGTGCGACCAGCTCCCCGGGTTGTTCACCAGCAGCATCGCCGCGATGGTGATCCCGCGGAACACGTCCAGCGACAGCAGCCGCCGCGGCGCCGCCGGCCGCTCGGGCGCGAGGGTGCCCGCCACGGCGTCGGCCGCTTCGTCGGGACGTGCGGGTGCGAGGGTGTCGGTCATCGGGTTCCTCAACCACGGTCGTGGGATCGCAGGCTACCAAGTCTGCACGCGTCGGCGGGATGAAGCAAATCGGCGAGGCTCCGACGAGGGGTCTTTCGCAAAG
Organism: Longimicrobium sp.; assembly: GCA_035630095.1. GTDB lineage: Bacteria > Gemmatimonadota > Gemmatimonadetes > Longimicrobiales > Longimicrobiaceae > Longimicrobium. Next base: position 7,119 of record DASQLJ010000829.1, on the reverse strand, counting down.
CGTATTTCAGGCACTACCGTAGGCGTTGCACCTGGCCGCCGAGTATTCTTGTTTTTCGTTCGGCTTGCATTTCGGATGCACAGTTCCACATACTATGTGGAGTTATGCATCTGAATCGTAGCGGGCGAGCTCATGGATCATTCTGCTGACGGCGGGGTTGGCCCCCGACTGATGTCGCCGGTTTCACGCCAGCGAGGCCTGCTCGCGCGGTTCGTGGATGAGCGGCAGGCCAGGGGGAGATACGTCTTTCGATTCGACGAACTGACTCCCCTCGCGCTGACCCCGTCCGCGCGGTATGCGGCACTCCAGCGGCTCGAGCGGGCGGGGCGCATCCGCAAAGTCGGCGGCAGGCTGGGGATCTGGCTGATCGTCCCCCCGGAGTACCGGGACGTGGGCGCCCCACCGGCGGCATGGGTGCTGGACGACGTGATGACCTCGCTCGGCGTGCCGTACTACGTGGGTCTGCGCTCGGCCGCGGAGTGGCTCGGTGCGACGCATCATGCGGTGCAGACGCTTCAGGTGGTGGTGGGGCGGCAGCTGCGTCCGTTCGCCATCGGGCGTGAGCGTCTGCGCTTCTTCGAGAAGCGCACGGCGGCGGTGACGCCGACCACGCTCGTGCCCGGCCAGTCGGCGCCTTTGCGCATGTCCACGCCGGGTGCCACGGCACTGGACCTGGTCCGCTTCATGGTGGCGTCGGGGGGGATCAACGCAGTGTCCGGCGTGCTCGCGCAGATCGCCGATCGCTGCACGCCGGACGACCTGCGGCTCGCGCTGGACAGCGCCCAGGACACCCCGAGCGCGCAGCGGCTGGGGTGGCTGCTCGAACGGCTCGAGCAGCGGCGCCTGGCGGGCACGGTGGCGGCATGGCTGCGGCAACGGCCCAGCCGCGCGGTGCCGCTCGAGCTGGGGCAGCGCGCGAACCGGTCCGCGCCGCCGGCCGTTCGGCCGGTGAAGGACGCGGCCTGGCGCGTGGTCGTGAATTGCAGGGTGGACTCATCGCTGTAGAACGCAAATCACGCCCTACCCGGCTCACCGTCGATGCTGCCTCTCCGCGACATCATAGCGTGGCGCGCCCACGCCGCCTGGCGCACGGATGCGCAGGTCGAGCAGGACCTGCTCATCACGCGGGCGATGCTCGCGATCTTCGGCGACCCGTTCCTGGGCAGCCAGGTGGCGATGCGCGGCGGCACCATCCTCCACAAGGTTCACCTCGCGCCCGCGGCGCGCTACAGCGAGGACATCGACCTGGTGGTGGTTGGAGACCGCCCGCCCACGCACATCCGAAGGGCGCTCCTGCGCGTGCTGAGGCCGCTTCTCGGCGAGCCGCCGGTGAACGTGGTGGAGAGCGTGCGCCTGGCGGTGCGCAACATCGCGCGGCCGTCACAGATCATCAGGCTGGGCTACGGGTTCCGTCCCACCTCTCCGCCCCCTCCCGCCGCGAAGCTGAAGATCGAAGTGAACGTGACGGAGCGCGAACCCGTTTTCGATCTCGTGAAGATCCCGTACGCTCCGCCGCTGGAGGACCGCGCCGACCCGGTGCTGCTGGTGTCGTACGACGTGGACGAGATGCTCGGAACGAAGATGCGGGCACTGCGCCAGCGCGAACATGGCCGCGACCTGTTCGACCTTGCACACGCCTGGCACCACTGCACGGGAACCGCTTCCGCCGGACGTAGCGCCGGAGACGAGGTGCCGCGCGTGATGATCACGCCAAGCCGGGTCGCACACGCCTTCACCGAGTACATGCGGCGCGAAGGCACGATCGCCACGTGCGACGACTACTCCGACGACCTCGCGCGGAAGCTGACGCTGGCCCGTTTCCGCGCGGATCTCACCGACGTTCTCGCGACGGACGTGGCATACGACGTGGACGCCGCGGCAGCCGTGCTGCGTGACGTCTTTCTGCCACACCTGCCTGGAGGACCCCGCGCCGTGGGCGGCACCGCAGGTACGCGGGCAGTCGTCGGCGCCTCCGTGGGGAGCCGGTAATATATAAGCCGCGCCGTGGGCGCACGTACGGTCGGAATGGACGCGCCTGCGCGCTCGCTCGCCCATCCGCGCGCGCGGCGCTAGCTTTCGTGGGGACGGACCCTGCACGAACCCACGCTCCCCTGCCGATCCGCCACACGCTTGCTCCGCCGCCTCCATCCCGCCGACAGGGCCACGCTCGCCATTCTCGCCGTCGTGACCGCGACGCTGGCGGTGGCGGCGGTGTTCGGCGCGCCGGTCGTGGGGTCGCTGGGGCTGCACGCGGCGCTGCTGGGCGGGTTCGCGGGAGTGGCGTGGTGGCTGGGGGCGCGCGAGGGGGCGGTGGTGCGCGGGATCGTTGTGATCGCGGTGATGTTCACGCTCTACACCACGCTCGGCCATGTCGCCTTCACCGCCATCCCCTGGCTGGCGGACCCGTGGCTGGAACAGGCGGACCGCGTGCTGCTGCTGGGGCGCTCGCCGGTGCTGGCGGTGGAGCCGCTGGCGGCGTCGGAGTGGACGAAGCTGCTCAGCTTCGGCTACGCGATGTTCATCCCCTACCTGTATCTGTCGATCATCCTGTCGCTGGTGGGGCGGCCGCCGGCGGAGCGCGACGAGTTCGTCACCGGGTTCGCGGTGCTGTACGCGCTGAGCTTCCTGGGCTACCTCTTCCTCCCCGCGCGCGGGCCGGTGGCGTGGATGGCGGACGCGTTCACCGTGCCCATCAACGGCGGCGCGTTCCACCGGATCATCCTGCGCTCGGTGGAGCAGGTGGGCGGGCCGCACGGCGCCTTCCCCAGCCTGCACGTGGGCGCGTCGCTCTTCGCCACGCTCTTCGACCTGCGCCACAGGAATCCGCTGCGCGGGCTGATCTACCTGCCGCTGGTGGCGACGATCGCGGTGGCCACGCTGGTGCTGCGCTACCACTACGCGGTGGACCTGGTGGCCGCGTGCATCCTGGCCTTCGTGGCGAGCGAGATCGCGCGCGGGGCGATGCGCCGCCGCGGCGATTTGGCCCGCGTGCGCGCCGAATCGTCCGACACGACGGTGGGGGCGGCGTGATCTACCGGGTGATGCGGGCGCTGTGGCGGGCGGCGCTGTTCGCCTTCTTCCGCCGGATCGAGGTGCAGGGGCGCGCGAACGTCCCCCGCCGCGGCCCGGTGCTGATCGTGGCGAACCACACCAACGCCTTCGTGGACCCGCTGCTGGTGCTCACGCGGCTGGAGCGCACGGTGACGCTCACGGCCAAGAGCACGCTGCGCAAGAACCCGCTGCTGGGGCCGCTGGTCCGCGCGCTGCACGTGATCGAGTTCCACCGTTCGCAGGACGTGGCCGAGGGCGCGGACCCCGCGAAGAACGACGCCGCGCTCGACGCCTGCGCGCGGCGGCTGGCCGAGGGCGGCTGCATCGTCGTCTTCCCCGAGGGCGTGAGCCACGACGACCCCGCCCTGCGCCCGTTCCGCACCGGCGCCGCGCGCATCGCGCTGGCGTACGTGGACGCGCACCCGGCCGGCGCCCCGCTTGCGCTGGTGCCCGCGGGGCTGCACTTCGAGGCGAAGGAGCGCTTCCGCTCGTCCGCCGGGCTGGTGTTCGGCGAGGGGGTGGACGTGCACGCCTGGCGCCGCGAGCACCCCGCCGCCGGCCCACACGAGCTGACCGCGCTGATCGAGGCGCGCATCCGCGGCCTGACGGCCAACTACCCGGCCGCGCGCGACGTGGAGACCTTCGGCCGCGCGGCGGAGCTGCTGCGCGCCGGCACGCAGGCGCCGCCGCCGCTGGGCCAGGAGCCGGGGGACGACTGGGCCGCGCAGGTGGCGCTGATCCACCGCCTGCAGGCCGGCCGCGAGTGGCTGGCGACTGGACGGCGCGACGAGCTGGCGGCGCTGGAGGAGCGCGTCCACGGCTTCGCGCGGAAGGTGGCGCGGCTGGGCATCACCCCCGCCGAGCTGTTCCTGCCGATGGAGCCGGGGCGCGCCGCCTTCTTCATCTTCCGCGAGATGGAGCTGCTGGTCGCCGGCGCTCCGCTCTTCGCGTGGGGGTGGATCAACGGCCTGCCCGCGTACACGGTAACGAAGGCGCTGGTGCGGAAGACGTCGAAGGACCGCGACCACTTCGCCTCCAACGCCGTCTTCATGGGCATCCCCGTCTTCCTTCTCTTCTGGATGATGCAGGCGGCGGCCGTGGCGCTGCTCGCATCGCCGTGGTGGGCGCTGGCTTACGCGCTGTCGCTGCCGTACACCGGCGCGGCGGCGCTGCTGTACCGCGACCGGGCGGGGAGCGCGTGGCGCCGCGCGCGCACCTTCCTCCTCTTCGTCCGCCGCCCGTCGCACCGCCGCACGCTGGTGGACGAGGCGCGGTCGATCCACGCCGACCTCCAGCGCCTCGCCGCCGAGTTCGAGGCGCGCGAAACGGCCGCGGCCGGCACGGCGTGACCCGTCTGCCGAGATTCTATCCCGACGACGCGTCTGCCGCCGACCGGCGGCCGACCCTCACCGCTTCCGCTCGACCGATCCGACATGCGTAGAACGCTGACCCCACTCGCCCTGGCCGCGCTCGCGCTCGCCGCCGCCTCCACACCCGCGGCGGCGCAGTACGGCTGCAGCGCGCCGGAGAGCGTGGCGCTGTCCATCAGCCTCTACCCGATCCAGGTGGCGCCGGGGGAGCGCACGCCGGTGGGGCTCTTCTGGTTCGTGGGGAACCGGCCGGCCGACCCGCTCCCGCGGCACTGCCACGTGGCGTGGTCGGTGGAGCCGCGCGGCGCGGGCCGCATCTCGCGCGGACGGGTGTCGGCGCCGGCGTCGGCGCGGCCGGGATCGGAGTTCACGCTGGTGGCGCGGGTGGGGCGGCACGTGGCGCGGCAGCAGGTGCACGTGGTGGATCCGCGGCCGAACCCGCTCGCCTCCTACTGGACCCAGCGCGACTCCGCGAACACGAGCTGCACCGGCGGCGTGGGCGGCCCCCGGCCGGATCGCGTCCGTGAGCTGCTCTTCCGCCGCGACAGCGCGTTCAGCGTGACCTACGTGCCGTGGGAAACGCGCCGCGACTACTGGGGCACGTACTCGTACAACGACAGCACCGGCGCGTTGCGGCTGCGGGTGGAGAGCGAGGCCCGCGGGCTCGGGGAGCTCGGGCTGAAAGGCGTCGCCCGGGTGGAGGGCGACACGCTGCGGCTGGAGGGTTTCTGGCTCGGCGACCCGCGCCAGCAGCGCGCCGGCCGCACCTGCACCTACGTCTTCGCCCGCCAGCGCTGACGGCGCGCGCCATCGCATCCACGTCGACACGCCACGGGTGATTTCGCCCGCGGGTACCGGCCAGACCGAGCCCTGATGCCCGATCCGCTCCTGCTGGAGTTCACCGACCCTGCCGCCGCCGAGGCCGCCGTCAGCGGCGGCAAGGGCGCGAGCCTGGCGAAGCTGACGCGCGGCGGCTTCGCGGTTCCGCCGGGCATCGTGGTCGCCGCCGCGGCGTATCACGCCTTCCTCGCCTCCGTCCCCGCCGTCGACGCGCTGGTGCGCGCGCTGCGGCCGGAGGACGCGACGGAGCTGCACGCGCGCTGCGCCGAGATCCGCCGCCTCCTCGTCTCCACCCCGCTCCCCGCGGAGCTGGACGCGGCGTTGCGGGCGCGGCTCCCCGCGTTGCTGGCGGGCGGCCGCGTCTCCGTCCGCTCCTCCGCCACGCTGGAGGACCTGGCGGGCGCGGCCTTCGCCGGGCAGCACGACACGTATCTGAACGTGGCGGGGGTGGACGGGGTGCTCGACGCGGTGCGGCGCTGCTGGGCGAGCCTGTGGGAAGACCGCGCCGTGCGCTACCGCCACGAGCGCGGCTTCGGCGCGACGGCGGCGGCGATGGCGGTGGTGGTGCAGCGGATGGTGCGCAGCGAGGTGGCCGGCGTGGCGTTCTCGATGGACCCCGTGAGCGGCGACCTGGACCGCATCGTGGTGAACGCCGCGTACGGGCTGGGCGAGACGGTGGTGAGCGGCGAGGGCGGGATCGACCAATTCGCGATCAGCAAGCGCACCGGCGAGGTGCTGCAGCGCGCGATCGGCGAGAAGACGCACGCGCTCTTGTCGACCGAAAACGGCACCGAGCACGTGGAGGTGGTGCCGGAGAAAGCGGGCGCGCCGGCGCTTTCGGACGCGGAGCTGGCGGCGCTGCGCGACCTGGTGATCCGGGTCGAGCGGTTCTACGCCTTTCCGCAGGACACGGAGTGGGCGCTGGCGGGCGGCGAGCTGTTCCTCCTGCAGTCGCGCCCGGTGACCGAGTTCCCGGCGCGGTGGACGCGCGACGAATCCGCCGAGCGCTTCCCCAACCCCGTCACGCCGCTCACCTGGGATTTCACCACCGAGGGCTTCCACGAATCTCTGGCGCACTCGCTGGAGCTGCTGGGCTACCCGCCGTTCGCGGGGACCTGGTTCGAGCGCTTCGAGGGTTACATCTACGGAAACCAGACGGCGGTGCAGCTCTTCACGCAGGGGCTGCAGGTGCGCGTGGACAGCCTGGACGAGCTGCTGGCACGCAAGGACGGCTGGACCCTGCGCTACCGCTGGGTGCAGGAGCTGCCCGTGGCCTGGGCGCGCGACCTCGACCGCTACCTGCTGACGCTGGGTCGCCTGGGCGCGGTCGATCTTGCCTCGCTCGACGACGCGGCCCTCTGGCGGCACCTGCTGGCGGTGGACGCGCTCGGCCGCGAGTACTTCCGCCCCAACATCGCCATCTCCATCACGCAGGGCGTCCTGCACCGCACGCTCTTCGGCATCGTCGCGATGATCGCGGGCCGCGAGCAGGCGCCGGCGCTGTACGACGCGCTGACCTGCTTCTGCGAGACCAAGACGAGCCTGGTGAACGCCGACCTCCACCGCCTCTATCGGCAGATCCGCTGCGAGCCGGAGCTGGAGCGGATGGTGGTGGAGACGGACCGGCGCGCGCTGTGGGAGGATGGATCGCTCGGCCGCTTCGCCGGCTTCGCGGCGGCGTTCGGGCGTTTCCTGGAGAACCACGGCCACCGCGAGGTCGATTTCGATGCATACGTGCCCACCTGGGCCGGCCAGCCGTGGGTGGTGCTCGAAAACCTGCGGCTGATGCTGATGCAGGGCGACGTGGCCGAGCCCGGCGCACGCGAGGTGGAGCTGCGCGCCCGCCAGTCCGCCGCCG
>DASQLJ010000828.1:0-9257 GCA_035630095.1 Longimicrobium sp. | reverse complement strand
TGGCCCCGCCCGAGCGCGAGCTGGCGCGGCGCGTGGCGCTGGTGACCGGCGCCGCCGGCGGGCTGGGCCGCGCCATCGCCCACCGCCTGGCCGCCGCCGGCGCGCACGTCGTCGTCACCGACACCGACGCCGCGGGCGCCGAGACCGTCGCGCGCGACATCGCCGGGCGCGAGGGCGCGGGGACGGCGGTCGCCTGCGCGCTGAACGTGACGCGCGAGCAGGACGTGGCCGCGGCGATGGAACGGGCGGCGCTGGCGTTCGGCGGGGTGGACGTGGTGGTCTCCAACGCCGGCATCGCGCACTGCGCGCCGATCGAGTCGCTGGAGCTGGAGGACTGGGAGCGCAGCCTGGCCGTGAACGCCACCGGGCACTTCCTGGTCACCCGCGCCGCGCTGCGCCACTTCCGCCGCCAGGGCACGGGCGGGGCGATGGTGTTCGTGGCCACCAAGAACGTCACCGCGCCGGGGAAGGACTTCGCCGCCTACAGCGCATCGAAGGCCGCCGAGGCGCAGCTCGCGCGCGTGGCGGCGATCGAGGGGGGGCCGATCGGCGTGCGAGTGAACATGGTGAACCCCGACGCCATCTTCGCCGGCAGCGCCCTGTGGACCGACATCCGCGAGGAGCGCGCGAAGGCGTACGGCGTGGCGCCCGAGCGGCTGGAAGACGTCTACCGCGGCCGCACGCTGCTGGGCGTGGAGGTGCGCGGCGAGGACGTCGCCGAAGCCGTCCTCTTCCTCGCCTCCGACCGCTCGTCGCGCACGACGGGGGCGATGATCGCGGTGGATGGAGGGGTGCGCGAGGCGTTCGTGCGGTAGGGCACGGAGGATTCACCGCGATTCACCGCGGACGACGTCTGCAGAGATGTACGGCAGGCGCCGCGGGGCCCTCTCCCTGGCGCCTGGTGGCGCCTGTCCCTCCCCCAAAACAACCTGGGGGAGGGACCTCGGCTCGCTTCGCTCGCGGCTACTTCGTCGCGAGCGAAGCTTTTGCGCGCCCCATCATCTCGGCTGAGCGGAAGGTGGGAGTCGCGACTCACTCCCCATCGGCTGACGCACGACTGGGACGGGAGACCCGCATCCGGCCGGCCGACGGGACGCGCGTTGACGCGGCGCGGGGTTGCAACAAGATTGCAGCACGCCTCCAAAGCCCCCCGGCTCTCCTCCCGCCTCCCATCGATCCTCCCGACCATGAGCGATTCGCGGCCCGTCCCCGTCCCCCCACCGGCCGGCGGCAGCGGCCCGCTGGGCGAGCTGGCGCTGTCCTTCTCAGGCGGCGGCTACCGCGCCGCGGCGTTCCACCTGGGCGCGCTCCGCATGCTCCAGCGGATGGACCTGCTGCGCGACGTGGTGGCGCTCTCCACCGTCTCCGGCGGCTCCATCGTGGGCGCGGCGTGGGTGCTCAGCGTGCTGCGCGGCCAGCCGTTCGGCGAGTTCGACCGGCGCTTCGCGGCGTTCATGCTGAAGACCAACGTGATCCGCGACGCGCTGGACCACCTGACGGCGCACCGCGAGCACGGGCACCCCAGCTATCCCAGCCTGATCCGCTCGGCCGCGTGCATCTACGCCAGCCCCGACCTGTTCGGCGACACGCGCCTGGGCGACATCGACCTGGACGCGCAGGAGGCGGGCGGCGGCCGGCCGCGCTTCCGCGAGATCATCTTCAACTCCACCGAGTTCCGCACGGGCGTCGACTTCCGCTTCCGCCGCAGCCTCAACCCGCGCGCGAAGGTGGGGAACGGCAACTTCCGCGTCCGCCGCGAGGTGGCCGCGCACGTCCGCGTGGCCGACGCGGTGGCCGCGTCGTCGTGCTTCCCCGGCGGCTTCGAGCCGCTCCTCTTCCCCGACCACTTCGACTGGCCCGACGACTACCCGCTGGAGAAGGCGAAGCAGGCGCTCGGCCCGAAGTTCAAGGGCGGCGTGCCGCTGATGGACGGCGGTGTGTGGGACAACCAGGGGGTGGACTCGCTGGTGCTGGCCTTCAAGCGCGGCGGCGCGGCCACGCTGGTGATCTCCGACGTGGCCGCGCGGAACGACGACATCTACACCTTCCCACCGGCCGGGCGGCGCGGGTTCGTCACGCTGCGGAGGGCCTCGATCCTCGGGTGGCTCCTCTTCCTGGCCGCCCTGCTCTCGGCCGTGCTGCTGGCGTGGACGGGGATCGATGAATGGCGCGAGGGCGAGCGCGGGTGGACGCAGTTCTTCCTCTACGCCGTCCCCTTCGCCTTCTCGGCGGCGGTGGCGGTGGCGATGGGGTGGCTGCGCACCACGCTGCACAAGGTGCAGGACCAGCTGAACGCGACCATCCAGATCCCCCACATCTGGAAGGACCTGCACAGGCTGACGGTGCTGGAGGCGGTCGGGATGATCCAGCTGCGGGTGGGCTCGCTGCTGTCGCTCACCTCCTCGATCTTCATGAAGCGCATCCGCGGGCTCATCGTAGACAGCGTCTACAAGGACCCGGCGTACGAGGGGAAGCGGATGATGAACCTGATCTACTCGCTGGACGAGAACCGCCCCAAGCGCTTCGCGGAGCACCCCTGGCTGGAGCCTTCGCCCGCACTGCGCCAGCTCGCGAAGGATGCCGAGGCCTTCCCCACGACGCTCTGGTTCGACCACCCGAAGCAGATGGAGATGGTGGCGCGCGCCGGCGAGGTGACGCTCTGCTTCATCCTGCTGCATTTCATCGTGCACGAGCGAGCGAAGGAGCTGCAGGACCCCGCCTCCCCCGTCTCCCGGCTGTTCGCGCGCCTCCGCCAGGAGTGGGACGTATTCAACGGCGACTGAGGTCCGGAGCGCGACCTCAGCCCCGCGGGCCCTCTCCCTGGCGCCTGACGGCGCCTGTCCCTCCCCCAAAACAACCTGGGGGAGGGACTTGGGGCGCTTCGCGCCGGCTCCTTCATCTCATGCGGAAGTCACATCGGGAATCGCGAAGCGTCTTGCGCGCGCTTGAACCGCGGTCGCGACGAAGCCCGTAGTCCGCGAAGGCGGCGCGAAGGCGGACTTCGTGTAGTTGTTGCTGCGAATTCATTCGCCCTGCTGTGCCTGGGCAGCCGATAATCCACTTCCCACCCACGTCTCCCGGCCCCCCCTCACCCATCCCCCTCCGCCCGTCTCAATCCGGGGTCGCGCTCGTCCGGGCCCTGGCCCGAGGGCGAGTAGTAGCGGCGGAGCTGCGCGGCGACGCCGTCGAGGTCGGGGAAGAGCTTCCGCTCGTCCAGCGCGCACAGGTCGAGCTGGTCGCGGATGAAGTTCACGCGCTCCCCCGGGATCACATAGCGCGTGAGCGCCGACGACAGCCCCTCCTCGCGCAGGATGCCGTCCACCGGCTGGCGCTTATCGGTGGAGATGACGAAGGTGGCGCTCTGGGCCACGATGCGGTCGTCCAGCGCCGGCGGATCGAGCATGCATACGAAGCGCGCGCCGTCGTGGTGAGCGCGCGCCATCAGCTCGCCCATCGAGCGGATGCCGCGGGCGTGCAGCATGGCGGCCAGATCCTGCACCAGAAACGCCAGCGGCGGCAGGCCGAAGTGGTCGTGCACGCGCCGCCAGTTCAGCCGCCAGATCACCTTGTCGGTATCCACCGGCCCCGCCAGCGTGGCGAAGTGCGCCGCGATCAGCGGCGAGTAGCTCCAGTCCAGCAGCCGCGTGGGCACGCCGTGGTGCTGCGCGGCCACCAGCAGCTCCCACTCGTTCGCCGGCGGGCTGCGCAGGAACGACCGCGAGTAGCGGATGAAGTTGCGCAGGATGTGCTCTTCGAGGTGCGCCTTGGTGTGCGGCGGGTCCACGCCGCCCAGCCGGTCGAGGCTGGTGAGCAGCGGCCACGTCGCGTGCCCCGAGCCGCGGTAGACCGAGGTGTCGCGGATGCGCCCGCTCACCGGGTCGTGCTCCCCCGGTGTCACCAGGTCCAGCAACTGCCCCAGGCTGTCGACCCGGACTTCCTCGATGTCCTCGAACCCGCTCGTCGCCATCCATCCTCTCCGCTGGAGATGCGAATCAGCCGTGTCGCGGTTGGAAGATCCGTTCCCGCGCACGGCCACGACGAAAACGGCGCGCGGCTCCCCTTGGGAGCCGCGCGCCGCGGTGCGTGGGGTGTGGAGGATGGTTGGGACGTCGACCGTCTCGCTCAGCCGCGAATCAGCGTGTACAGCCGGACGTGCTCCACCTGGTCGGCATCCAGCACGGTGGCGAGGATCCGTCCGCGCCGGAGCGGACTCCGGGCCGCCACGAAATGGTCGTCATCCGCCTTCCCGTATCCCCAGCACGCCGTACTGCCGGCCGAGATCGCCGCCGCGGTGCGAGAAGAACTCGCCGCCGCCGCAGCGCGTGCAGTGCGCGGAGACGGTGATGCGTTCCGCCCGCACCCCCGCCCCGACCGCGCGGCCGACGATCGCGGCGCGCACGTCGATGGTCGCCTTTCCCGGCGGCGGCGGGCGGTCGGGGTGGATGGCGGCGTGCACCTCGGGCCCCACCTCGTAGCAGCGGCCGCAGATGGCGGGGCCGCAGTGCAGCCACAGCGCGTCCGCCGCGCTCCCCCACTCCGCCGCCAGCAGCGCGATCCCGCGCTCCACGATCCCCGCCGCCGCGCCGCGCCACCCCGCGTGCACCAGCGCCACGCAGCGACGCTCCGCGTCCACGATGCTCACCGGCGTGCAGTCCGCGATCCCCACTGCGACCAGGAGCCCGGCGCGCTCGGTGGCGTGCCCGTCAAAGCCGTCCATCACGCAGATGGCCGGCGCGCCGCGCTCGCGGTGCACCCAGATATCGGTGCCGTGCACCTGCCGCGAGTGCACGGCGGTGGACATCCCCGTGGCGGCCGCGAGCCTGCGCCAGCGGTCCAGCGCGGCCCCGGCCGGCCGCTCGCCGCCCAGCCCCAGGTCGAACGGCTCGTCGGCGCTCCCCCGCCCCGTCGTCCCCTGCGCCAGCCACCCGAAGCGCCCGCTCCACTCCGGGTGCACCCACAGCGGCACGTCGCCGGGGACCAGCCTCTCCTCCACCGTCCGCGCCACGGCGGCCGCGGCGTCGATCACAGCTCCGTGCCCTCGGCCGGGTCGGCGGCGGGGCCGGGCTGGAGGACGCGGACCTCGCCGCTCCCGCCGTCCAGCCGGTCGAGCCGGCGGCGCAGCTCCTCCACCTCGGCCCTGAGCGCGTCGAACTCCTTGCGCGGCACCACGTCGATCCGCTCGCGCACCTCGTCGAACACGCCCTGTGCCCGGCCCAGCGCGCCGGTCAGCGCGGTCTTTGCGCGGTCGGGGTTGATCTCGTTGCGCTCCACGGCCTCGTCGATCGTCTCCTCCAGCGCGTCCTTGAACGCGGCCAGGATCCCGATCCCGGCGCGGATCCCCTCGCCGATGCCGGCGCGTCCCCTCGGTTGCTCGTCGCTCATGATGGATCCACGGTCAGGGAGATGATGGGTCGATCGAAATCCGCCCGCGCCGGCGGCATCCGCGCTCAGGCGGCGTCGTCCGGCTGGGCGGCGGGGAGCCAGAGGGTGAAGGTGCTCCCCTTCCCCTCCTCGCTCCGCACGGCCAGGTCGCCGCCCATCCCGCGCGCCAGGTCGCGGCTGATGGCCAGCCCCAGGCCGCTCCCCTCCGAGCGGCGGGTGCGGCTCATGTCCACCTGCACGAACGGCTCGAACACCGACGCCTGCTTCTCGGGGAGGATGCCGATGCCGCTGTCTTCCACGCTCAGCAGCACCATCTCGGGCTCGCCGGTGCGCCGCGTCACGTCCACCGCCACGCGCCCGCCGTCCGGGGTGAACTTGAGAGCGTTGCTGAGCAGGTTGATCACGATCTGCTGCACCTTCTCGCGGTCGGCGTAAACCGCGGTCCCCTCGGGCACGGAGACGGCGAAGGCCAGCGACTTGGCGTCCATCTGCGGCTCCACCATCGGCGTCACGTCGGCCATCAGCACGGCCACGTCCACCGTCTCCAATACGAAGTCGACCCGCCCGCTCTCGATGCGCGCCAGCTCCAGCACGTCGTTGATCAGCCGCAGCAGGTGCTTCTGGCTGCGGGCGACGCGGCTCAGCGCCTCGAGCTGCGCCTCGGTCACCGGCCCGTGGATCCCCATCTCCATCAGCTGCACGTAGCCGCCGATGGCGTTCAGCGGGGTGCGCAGCTCGTGGCTCATCACCGCCAGGAAGGCGCTCTTGGCGCGATTGGCCTCGTCGGCCGCGGCGCGCTGGCGCTCGAGCTCCACGCCGCGCTCCACCAGCGCGTCGTTGGTGGCCTGGAGCTGCTCGGCCTGGCTCTCCATCTCCGCCGCGGCTTCCTGGAGCTGCTGCTGCTGGAGCTCCAACTCGATCGCCTGCTGCTCGAGCTGCTCGTTGATCGCGTGCAGCTCCTCGGAATGCTCCTGCACCTCCATCCGCATCCGGTCGGCCTCGCGGCGCGCCTGCAGCAGCTCGTTCTCGAACTTGGCGCGCTCCTTCACCTCCATCAGCACGCAGTCGTTGGCCCAGGCGCCGCCGCGCTCCACGCGGGCGGCGTTGCACAGCACGTTCACGTTCGTGCCGTCGGCCGCGCGCAGCACCAGGAACACCTCCTCGGCCCGGCCGTGCATCCGCACCATGGGGAAGAAGTGCGTCTGGTAGAACATGCGCGCGCCCAGGCTCAGGATCGTCTCCAGGCGGCGGCCCTCCAGCGCGCCCGGGGCGTGGCCGAGCATGGCCGCCAGCGTGGCGTTGGCGGCCGTGATGGCGCCGTCGTCGGCGAAGGAGACGAAGCCGACGGGGGCGTGGTCGAGCAGCGGGTCCAGCACCCGCCCCTGCAGGGCTTCGAAGCCGCTCAACCGGCGAGCGCGGGCTGCAGGTACTCGCGCATCCGTTCGATCGTCTCCTCCGGGTGGCTGAGGTGCGGGCAGTGGCCGGTGGCCGCCATCACCCGCAGGGTGCTGCCGGGCATCTCGCGGTGCACGTACTCGCCCACCTCCCGCGGCGCCACCATGTCGTCGGAGCACTGCAGGATCAGCGCGGGCACCGTCACCCGCGGCAGGTCGGCGCGGTTGTCGGAGAGGAAGGTGGCCTCGGCGAAGCGGCGCGCCACCACCGGGTCGGTGGAGCAGAAGCTGGCGGTGAGCTCCTCGCCCAGCTCGGGGCGGTCGGGGTTCTTGACGATGGCCGGGGCGAGGAAGCCGGCCCACCCGATGTAGTTGCGGTCCATCATCTCCAGCAGCCCGTCGATGTCGGCGCGCTCGAAGCCGCCCACGTACGGGTCGTCGTTCACGTAGCGCGGGCTGGGCCCGATCAGCACCAGCCGGTCGAAACGGTCCGGCTCCTGGTTGGCGGCCAGCACGGCCACCATGCTGCTCACCGAGTGCCCCACCAGCACCACGTCGCGCAGGTCCAGCGCGTGCACCACGTCCAGCAGGTCCCGCGCGTAGCCCTCCAGCGTGGCGTAGCGCTTCGCGTCGTACGCCCCCAGGTCGCTCTTCCCCGAGCCCACGTAGTCGAACAGCACGATCCGGTAGTCGTCCTCGAAGGCGGGCGCCACGTAGCGCCACATGTTCTGGTCGCACCCGAAGCCGTGGGCGAACAGCATCGGCTGCGTGCCGCGGCCGGACACGCGCACGTTGTTGCGGGTCAGGATGTCCTGGGTCATGTGCCGGGTTTGCAGAGGATTGGGCGAGCTCGCGAGACGGAACGGGATGCAAGCACCGTGCAGCGTCCTTTCGACGGCGCATCCCGGGGCTGGTACCCCGCGGCCCACGCGAGGGTCTGAGGAGGTCCGCGCAGGGGCTGCGGGCCGATGAGCTCGGAGGCGGGGATCGGCGCATGCGGCGGCGGGGGCCCCTCGCCCCGACCCCCTCCCCACGCTTCGCGGACGCTTCGCGGGGGAGGGGGGGCATGGAACTGCACGGGCGTGGCGGGTCAATGAGGATCGGTGGTGCGACGGAGGGCCGGGCGATGAACCTGGCACGATCCCCCGCTCCTGATCCCGATCTGCCGATCTACACCGCTTCGTCCTGTGCAATGTCGGGCTTCATGGGGAGCCAGAGGGTGAAGGTGCTTCCTTTCCCTACCTCGCTCTCTACGCCCAGGTCGCCGCCCATGCCGCGCGCCAGGTCGCGGCTGATGGCCAGCCCCAGCCCCACGCCCTGCTGGCTCTCGGCGGTGAGGTGCCGGTCCACCTGCACGAACGGGTCGAAGATGCGGCGCTGCTGCTCGGGGGCGATGCCGCGGCCGGTGTCGCGCACGCGCACCCGAACGCCGCCGTCCGCGCGGTGGAAGCTCACGCGGATGTAGCCGCCGGGCTCGGTGAACTTGATCGCGTTGGTCACCAGGTTCAGCAGGATCTGCCGCGTCTTCTCGGCGTCGGCCCACACGGCCAGCCCGCCCTCGCCGCGCGCCGACTCGTAGCTGAGGCCGCGCTGCGTGACCTGCGGCGCCACCAGCACCTCCAGGTCGTTCAGCAGCGCGGCGATCGGAACGGACTCGAGCTGGTAGCGGAGCTGCCCGGCCTCGATCTTGGCGAAGTTCAGGATGTCGTTGATGAGTGAGAGCAGGTGCTGGCCGCTACGGCGCATGCGCTCCACGTCGCCGGTCTGCGCGTCGTTCAGCTCGCCGTGGATCCCCATCAGCATCAGGTCGGCGTAGCCGGCGATGGCGTTGAGCGGGGTGCGCAGCTCGTGGCTCATGTTGGCCAGGAACTCGGCCTTGGCGCGGTTGGCGGCCTCGGCCATCTCGCGCCCGTGCACCTGGTCGGTCACGTCGATCACCACCACGGCGATGGCGTACACCGCGCCGGCCGGGTCGCGCAGCGGCTGGTAGTTGAAGGTGAGCACCCGGTCGGTGGGCTCGTCCTGGTCGGGGCGGTGGCGAAAGACCAGGCGCAGCTCCTCGACCACGAACGGCTCCCCGGTGGTGTACACCCCGTCCAGGATCTCGTAGATCCCCTGCCCGTCCAGGTCGGGGAAGGCGTCGCGCACCGCCAGCCCCAGCAGCGGCCGCTCGCCGGTGAGGCGGCGGTAGCTGGGGTTGGCCAGGGTGAACACGTGCTCGGGCCCCTCCAGCACCGCGATCGGCACGGGCGCCTGCTCGAAGGTGCGCGTCAGGTGCTCGCGCGCGTTCGCCTCGGCCTGGCGCGCGGCCTCCACCTCCTGGCGCGCGCGCACCTGCGCCGTCACCTCGGCCGCGGCGCTGGCGATGGCGTACACGCGGCCGTCGCCGTCGCGCAGCGGCGCGTAGCCCACGTCGTAGAAGTACTCCTCCACCAGCCCGTCGCCGTCGCGGTCCAGCCACACCTGCCGCTCGGTGGAGAA
>DASQLJ010000827.1:0-10710 GCA_035630095.1 Longimicrobium sp. | reverse complement strand
CGGCTCTTCGCGCCGGGATCGAACGACGACTCCTGCCGCACCAGCCCCGCCAGCAGCCACGGGTCCACGTCCGAGCGCTCGGCCTCGTCCATCAGCACGCCGCGGAAGGCGAGGGGGAAGACCACGCGCAGCAGCCGCTCGTCCCACGCGCCGCCGCGCTCCTCCAGCAGGCGCCGGCCCAGGCGGATTCCGGTGATGGTGTGGCCGGCGTCGCGCACCCCTTCGGCCACCAGCAGCAGCGCGTATGGCCGGTCGGCGAACCGACGCGTCTGCGCGTCGAGCTCGGCCTTCCAGGCGTCGTCCGCACCCGCCGCGTCCAGCGCGTTCAGGCGGCGGACCACCTCGGCGGCATCGCCCGTATCCTCCGGCCCCACCGCCCACGCGACCGGGCGGGCGAACACCTCCGCGAGCGGATCGGCGCCCAGCCGGTCGGCGGCGCGGACGGCGTGGTAGGCGGTGGGCTCGGCGGCGATGGCGGCGGCGTACAGCGCCCGCGCGCGGTCGCGGCGGCCGGCGCGCTCGTGGCGCACGCCGGCGTCGTAGGCGAGCTGCGCCGTCTCGTCGCCGCCCGGGTAGCGGGCCACGTAGTCGTCCCACGCCTTCGCCGCGCACGCCTCGTCGCCGGCGCGCAGGCAGCGGTCGGCCAGGCGGGCCAGCGCCTCGCGCGCGAAGGGCGAGGCGGGCACCGCGGCCGCCTTGCGGTACGCGGCGATGGCGGCGTCGCGGTCCGCCGCGGCGTCACCGAGGAGGAACCAGGCGCTCCCCGCGGCGGCCGTCCCCGCGCGCGTGTCCGCCACCCGCCTGAGCGCCGCGATCCCGGCATCTTCCTTCCCCAGCCGCACCATCGCGCGCGCCGAGATCAGCTCCGCCTCGGCCAATGCCTCGCCCTCCAGCTTTTCCGCGGCCCTGCGCGCCCACGTGTCGGCGGGCGCGTAGTCCGCCGCGCTCCACAGCAGCCGGGCGATGCGCAGCAGCGTCGCCCCGTCGTCCGGGTGCCCGGCCGAGACCGCCGCGCGCAGCGACTTCGCCGCCAGGCCGGACC
The DNA here is from genome assembly GCA_035630095.1 of Longimicrobium sp. Lineage (GTDB taxonomy): Bacteria > Gemmatimonadota > Gemmatimonadetes > Longimicrobiales > Longimicrobiaceae > Longimicrobium. The sequence continues at coordinate 9,668 of DASQLJ010000827.1, read as the reverse complement.
TCCCCGCCGCCTCGTACGCCGCGGCGCGCGCCGCCTGCTCGTCGGCCGACAGGGCGCCGGGGATGCCGTCCAGCAGCGCCGCGGCACGGGCACGGACGGACGCCGCCGCCCGCGCGTCCGCCGCCACGGCGCGCAGCCCGTCGCGCGCCTCGCCCGCCCGCTTCGCCGCGAACAGCCCGCGCGCGGCGTCCACCTGCAGCTCCGCCGCCAGCGCGGGATCGGCCTCGTCCAGCGCGGCGGATTCTCGCGCCAGGCGCGCCGCCCCGCCCGCCGCGTCGCCGCGCGCCGTGCTCCAGCGAGCCTCCGCGCGCGCCGCGGCCGCCCGCGCCGCCGGCGAGCCGTCCGGGTCCGCCGCCACAACGATGGGGGTGCGCGCCGCGGCCTGCGCCTCGGCCCGCAGCGCCGACATCCAGTCTGCCACCTCGGGGAGATCCTCGGCGGCGCGGCGGAAGGCGTCGGCGGCGGCGGCGTGCTGGCCGGCGTGGCGCTGCACGGCGCCCAGGCGCGCGTACGCCATGCCGCGCTCTTCGCCGCGGGCCACGCCGGCGTAGCCGCGGTAGGCCTTCGCCGCGCCTGCCCAGTCGCGGCTCGCTTCTTCGGCACGGGCCAGCAGCAGCAGCCCGGCGCCGTCGTCCTCCTCCGCCAGCCAGGGGCGGCCCTCCAGCAGCCGGCGCACGTGGCTCCACCCGTCCCACCCCGCCGCCGAGCGCGCGGCCAGCAGGGCGACGGAGGGCGGAAGCTCGTCCGCGTCGTTCTCGGCGAAGTCGCGCAGGACGTTCCACGCGGCCCAGGGACGCCCGTCGTCCAGGCGGTTCTGCGCGGTGCGCGCGGCCAGCAGCATCCCCGCGTGCCCCACGCTGCGGAACGGGTCGAGGCTCGCCGCGTTCTGCAGGTCGGACACGCTGGGAAGCGAGCGCACGGCGGCCGGCGAGCTGCCCAGGAGCAGGCCGACGAGGAGCCCAGCGAGCCCGGCGTAGCCGGCCGCGGATGCGGAAAGGTCCTTGAGAGCTGGAAGCTTCATCACTGCCGTGTTGCGGGAACTGCGGGCCACCGACGGAAACCCGCGGGCACGCTGCCGCCCCGGGCCCGCACGCGGGCACAGCCGCATGAGGGCACGATCCGTTCCCAACGCGTTGCAAATTCGGAAGTTACGCGCGGGAACGCAGGGTTGTGGGGCGAATGAGCCTACAACCCGTCGCGGCAACAGATGTTCCCCGCGACACCGTCGGCCGTGCGTTCCGCGAGGGTGCGTGCGGAGTGCGGCGGTGGCTGCGGCGCAGGTGTGGACGCGGTGTTGCGGGCGCGAGCTAAGCGCCGCACAGGACGGAGGATGGGTGCGGCGCGGGGTTGACAGACACGGGCCGCCTGGGTACTTTCAGGGCCGCTTCGGAGACGGAGCGGCCTGCCCGTGTAGCTCAGTCGGTTAGAGCACCTGACTGTTAATCAGGGGGTCGTAGGTTCGAGTCCTACCGCGGGCGCTGTTCTAAGTTAAGGTCCTGCAACGGCTTTCGTTGCGGGGCCTTTTCGCTTCCGGTCAGTTGGCCGTTGTGTGCACGGCGTTACTGCTAAGCGCGGCCTTGGCTGTAGCTGCGTATTCAGGATGGGAACGCAGGTATCAGACGGGGGTTGCCGCAGGCGTGAGAGCGGACAGCGCTTCCAGCGTTGTGATTGGCTACGCGATTCAAGGTGGGTTCGATCCGCGTCCGCTCGTAGAGTCGATGCAGGCGGCGCAGATCGAGCGCATGGACATCGCTGCACGGCACCAGCGACGGCGCGCGGTTCTGAGGCCGGTGTTTCTGACATACGTGCTTCTTGTCGTGCCGGTGACTATACTCGGAATGCTATGGGTGTGGTTCGGTAGTCGCTACAGCGCTCCTCAGCCGTCCGCCGATAAATAGTCATCCAGGGTGATTCGGCGCGATGTGTCGCTCTCTGCCGAAGGCGCCCAGCGGCAGATAGAAAACCCAACTGAAAGGAGGGGCGTTTGAGCAGCTATAGGATCTATCTCTCGGGTGTGGCCGAGCCGTTCGTGGTCGAGAGCGAAGACGAGGAGCTTTCCTTCGCGGGTTCGATGTTGGAGTGGGCCGATTTCGGCAACGTCAGCATTCGCATCGCTGCTGTAGCGGCCATTGAGAAGATATCGGACACCTCTCCGCCCGCCGTCGGTGGATTCATGACCGGCGGGGAGCGCACGTCGGATTTCTCGCACCCCTGATATAGCGGACTGGTGCGCTTGGGGCTGACATGTGCATTTCAGGAAGCGTCCACAGCATTTTCAGGCGGGCTGCCCCGGAACCAAGGCGAACGAACATTTAGACTGGAGGGAATGTCAAATGCCTATGGGAATAGATGATGCGCTGATGGCCGCAGCTGCTGGTATTAGCCTCACTGATACGTGCGTGCAAACTATCAAAGCTTATAGCAAGGAAGAGGTTGAACTCGACATCGAAAGGCTCATTGAGGAAGTACGCGTGACCGCCCTCACGCGTATTGATGAGGCCGATCGCGCGCTCGTAGAGCTAGAACGCACGTTGGTTGAGAAAGGCGTCTCGTTGGATATGATTTTGCAAGTATCAATCGAGGCGGCAGGCTTCTGGCATCCTTTTGAAGCACATCGACTAAAGCGTATTAGAGACAGCTTTAATGCCCTCGCGGATGCAACTTATAGTGCGACTGATGACATCGCAGCCCTAGTGCGATGCCGAGACCAAACGGGCGGGATGAAGGCCGCAGTCGTCGAGAGTTCCAGAACGAAACATGAGTTGCACTCGCAGTTGATAAACGCCGAGTCGATCGGGGAGGCCATTGGTTTGCTGCGGACAGAGTTGGTGCGCCACAAGAGCGCACTAATGGGAGAGTCCAGTTAAAAATAGGTGACTTACGATGAATGCCTAACTGCCCGGCTTCATTGCTCGCTCTACCACCCGCAGAGCCTTATTCAGGTGTATCTGCTGTTGTGAGTAGCGTTGTGAGTAGACTTGCTACAAGTCTGGCAACGGTGGCTCCGAGGCACGACACCGATGCCCAAAACACCGCGTGGTTGCGACGTTCTGTCGTGCCCCGGCTCCTTCGCTGCCCGACTGTTAATCAGGGGGTCGTAGGTTCGAGTCCTACCGCGGGCGCTGGACAAACGAAGCCCCGACAGCGAGTTCGCTGTCGGGGCTTTCGCTTGCCCGTACCGATGGGATGGTTTTCCGGCGCCCTCAGCTCGCTTCGATCGCGCGGGGGTCGCCGCTTGCGAGCTGAGCCGGCTCGGGGTTGCCGCCGAGGAGCACCTGGGCGCGGGCGGCGACCTGCGCCATCTGCTCCTCGCGCTCCCGTGCCCAGCCTGGGAGGCGGACGGCGTTGATGCCCATCGCCCCGCCGCCCATCGCGGCGAACATGAGCGGGGCCATGATCCCGGCCGCCACGTCGCCGCGCAGGAAGAGGATCACGAAGAAGACGAGCGCCATCACCAGGGCCACCGCGCCCACGCGGTTGAGCGCGAGGGCGTTGCCCTTGGTGGTGCCCAGGCGCAGGCGGTAGCCGCCGGTGGGGGTGGGCTCCACGTACGCGTGCAGGTTGCCGTTGTGCCACTCGCGGATGCCGCCGTGCGAGTGCTCCTTGCCGCGCGCGTTGAAGGTCTCGCGCAGGTCCGCGACCAGCATCTCCCACTCGCGGTCGGTGGGCGCGCGCGGCAGGTCCACCGTGCGGCGCACCGAGACCGGCATCCCGAAGTCGCTGCGGCGCACCACGTCGCGGCGGACGTCGAGCGCGGCGGCGGCCTCGGCGATGCGCTCCGGCGCCAGCCCCACCTCGCCGCCGATGGCCTGCAGCTCCGCCAGCGTCATCCCCTCGGCGGGCGCGAGCGCGTGCGGGGCCGGGCTCTGGCGCGCGGTGGCCGCCTGCTCGAAGATCTGCGCGACCTCGTCGTCCCGATATTTTCGTTCGTCCGGCATCTTGCACCGTGCGCGGGTGGATCTCGCGAGCTCGCCGTCACCCTCGAATATCGGCGTGCGCGCCGGCCCCGTCAAAAACCCGGATCGGCCGGCGGCGGCCCGGGACCATCTACCAGACGGCTTTCACGCCCCTCCGGTTTCGAATCCGTCCCGCCGGACGCGCGAAGGGCGCCCGGTACGCACCGGACGCCCTTTTCGCCTAGCGGAACTTGCCGTCCTTCCAACCTCGGTACGACATGCAGCTCAGCCGCACGGGCTCGTACTCGTCGCTCGCCACCTCGTCGCCGCGGGCGCGGGCGGTGCTGGCCATGCTGTCGGCCATCGCTCGGCAGCGGCGGTCGTCGGCCTCGTAGCGCTGGCGCGCGGCGGGGTCGCCGCCGGGGGCGGACCCGCAGGCGGCCAGCAGCACCACCGCCAGCAAGGCCCAGCTCGCCTTCGCGCGCAGCCGCCGCATCGCCCGCACCGTCTCCCCACGCCGCTCCCGCATCGTCGGGCCAGGCATCGCATCTCTCCGCAGAGTGTGTGTAACCGCGAAGCTAGAGCCCGCGCGGCCACGCGACAAGCCGCACGTCGCCGTCGTTGCCGCATTCGCCGTCCGTCGCGCACCATCTCCTTGCGACGTTTCGACGCCGCTGCCGGTTGCGACGGAGGACTCGGAGTGGGATTCTTACGCGCCGCGATCGCCGTTCGTCATCCCCCACGGCGAGCTCCCGTTCCGCTCGGACAGGGTAACGACGCGGCGAACCCCACCCCGCTCCCGCCGCCGGCTTCCTTCACCTCGCGCACTCCCAAAGCCGTCCGCACCGGCCCATGACCGCTTCTGGCGAGCGATTCGGCCGGTAGGAGGATAGAGGACACGAACCGGCGGCCGGCGGAATCCACTCCCTGAATCAGAACCCTAGAGAAACGGACATGAGTTTCGTCGGATCGTACCCGGCGCATTCGGCCGCCCGCGTGCTCGCCGCCGCCCTCGCCGCGCTCGCGCTGGCCGCGCCCGCCCGCGCGCAGCAGGCCGACACCGCCGCGCGCGTGACGTTCGGCGCGTTCGTGGACGGCTACTACGCGTACGACTTCAACCGCCCGGGCGACCACGACCGCGCGTACACCACCACGGCGCAGCGCCACGACGAGTTCGCGGTGAACATGGCCCACGTGGAGGCGCGCTACCAGTCGCCCCAGGCGCGGGGGCGGCTGGCGCTGCACGCCGGCACCAGCGTGCAGGCCAACTACGCCGCCGAGCCCGACGAGGTCGCCGGGATGCAGAACCTCCTCCCGTACCTGCAGGAGGCGTACGCCGGCGTGGCCGTCACCCCCACGCTGTGGATCGACGCGGGGATCTTCTTCTCGCACATCGGCAACGAGAGCTGGATCTCGGCCGAGAACCCCACCTACACGCGCTCGCTCCCCGCCGAGTTCTCGCCGTACTACGAGACCGGCGTGCGCGCCAGCTGGCAGGCGCACCCGTCGCTCGCCGTGACCGCGGTGGTGGTGAACGGCTGGCAGAACGTCTCCGAGACCAACCACGACAAGGCCGGCGGCTTGCGGCTGGACTGGACGGCATCCCCCGCCGTCACCGTGTCGTACAGCAACTTCGTGGGCCGCGAGGCGAGCGCGGCGACCGGCGACCAGGGGATCCGCTTCTTCAACGACTTCACCGCCCGCATCGCCCCGTCGAGCCGCGTGCTGGTGATCCCCACCTTCGACATCGGCACGCAGGACGGCGACACCTGGTACGGCGCGTCGATCGTCGGCCGCTACTTCGTGACGCCGACGGTGGCGGTGAACGGCCGCGTGGAGCGCTACGACGACCGCGACGGCGTGCTCGCCCCCGGCCTGCGCGTGAACGGCGCGTCGCTGGGGCTGGACGTCGTGCGCGGCCCGGCGACCTGGCGCACGGAAGTGCGCGGCTACTTCGGCGCGGACGACGCCATCTTCCCCGGCCACGACGGCGCGGAGAAGAGCGCAGTCGCCGCGGTCACCTCCCTCTCCGTCCGCTTTTGACGCGCCGCCGCGATCCGGATCTCGGCATCGACCGAATGGAAGAAAGACCCAGTTTTGACGATAGACCGTCAAACCCGGGCGATGTCATCCTGAGGCCGACCACGCCGTGCTGTTCCTGCGCTAAAGCTCGCAGGCCGAAGGATCTATGGACATGTCGGCGCGACACCCTGAAGGTAGCGCTCGGCGATTTTAGATCCTTCGGGCTGCGGCCACTGGAGTAGCCGCGGCATCGCGTGGTCGCCCTCGGGATGACAACGGGTAGGCCCGGAGTGGAATCACGGTCGATCACCGGATATGGTTGATGGCCCGGCAGCCAACTGGTTGCCGGGCCACGTTTTTCATCTACCGATGACGGACGTCACCCGTCCCCAGCGAGGGGCTTTACATAGGGGGTGGGGGTATATAGATTAGGAGCGTCGGTAGAGAGCAGGACTGAATCCATTCGACGAGGAAGCGAATCATGGAACGCGCGAAGCTCGAGATCGGCGGGATGAGCTGCCAGCACTGCGTCCGCGCGGTGGACCAGGCGCTGCGCGGCGTTGCGGGCATACAGGTGGAGCGGGTGGAGGTGGGCGGCGCGACGGTCGGCTTCGACCCGGCCGTGGTGGACCGCGGCGCCATCACCCGCGCCGTGGAGGACGAGGGCTACACCGTGACGGGGATGGAGGCGGTGTCATGAACGCGACCGAGGTGGCGGTGGTGCTCGCCGGGATGGCCGCCATCGCCTGGGTCAACTGGTACTTCTTCCTGGCCGAGCGCGGCAGCGCCAGCGCGGCGCTTTCCGCGGGCGGGGTGCAGGAGGTGACCATCACCGTGCACGGCGGCTACACGCCGGCGGCGGTGCGGGTGAAGCGGGGCGCGCCGGTGCGGCTCGTGTTCGACCGGCAGGAGACCTCGTCGTGCTCGGAAGAGGTGGTGATCCCCGCGTTCGGGATCCGCCGCTTCCTCCCCGCGCACCAGAAGACGGCGGTGGAGTTCACGCCGGCCGAGACGGGCGACTTCGAGTTCACCTGCGGGATGAGCATGCTGCGAGGCAGGCTCACCGTGGAGGGGGAGGGTTGATGCGATGCGGACGGAGATCGAGCCGGCGCGCGTGACGCAGCCGGCGGCGGCGGGCGGATCGACGGGGAAGCTGACGATCCCCGTCTCGGGGATGACCTGCGCCGCGTGCTCGGGGCGCGTGCAGCGCGCGCTGGAGAAGCAGCCGGGGGTGGGCGCCGCGTCGGTGAACCTGATGACGCGCGACGCGACCGTGGAGTACGACCCTGCCGCCACCTCGCCGGAGGCGCTGGTGGACGCGATCCGCGCCACCGGCTACGGCGCCGAGCTCGCGCGCCCCGGGCAGACCGCGTTCGAGGAGCAGGCCGCGCAGGACGGCGCCCAGGCCGAGGAGTTCCGCGAGCTGCGCGGCAAGGCGGCGGTCAGCTTCGCCGCCGCGGCGGTGGCGATGCTGGTGTCGATGCCGCTGATGGCCGGCGGCGCGCACGGCCACGGCGCCACCGTCGACCCGTTCATGCGCTGGTCGATGCGCTGGCTGAGCCCGCTGCTGGAAGGCGCCTTCCCCTGGCTGTACAGCGTGCCGCGCGCCTGGCTGGCGTACGGGCTGCTCGTCCTCACCGTGGCGGTGATGGGGTGGGCCGGGCGCCACTTCTACACGCGCGCCTGGGCCGCCTTCCGCCACCACTCGGCCGACATGAGCACGCTGGTGGCGGTGGGGACCGGCGCGGCGTTCGTCTACTCGCTGGCCGCCACCGTGGCGCCCGGCTTCTTCCTGGCGCGCGGGATCCAGCCGGACGTGTACTACGAGGCCGTCGTCTTCATCATCGCCCTGGTGCTGATGGGGAACGCGATGGAGGCGCGGGCGAAGCGGCAGACCTCCGCCGCGCTGCGGACGCTGGCGGGGCTGCAGCCGCGCACCGCCCGCGTGCTGCGCGGCGACGCCGAGCTGGACGTCCCCGTGGACGAGGTGGTGCGCGGCGACCTGGTGGTCGTCCGGCCCGGCGAGCGGGTGCCGGTGGACGGGCAGGTGGATTCGGGGAGCAGCGCGGTGGACGAGTCGATGCTCACCGGCGAGTCGGTGCCAGTGGCCAAGGGGCCGGGCGACCGGGTGATCGGCGGCACCATCAACCGCACCGGCGCCTTCCGCTTCCACGCCACCACGCTGGGCGCCGACAGCACCCTCGCGCGCATCGTGCGGCTGATGCGCGACGCGCAGGGCTCGCGCGCGCCGATCCAGCGCCTGGCCGACCGCATCAGCGCCATCTTCGTCCCGATCGTGCTGCAGCTCGCCGTGCTCACCTTCGTGGTGTGGTTCGTGGCGGCCGACACGGCGCCGGGGGTGCGCGCCTTCGCGGCGGCGGTGGCGGTGCTGATCATCGCCTGCCCGTGCGCGATGGGGCTGGCGGTGCCCACCGCGGTGATGGTCTCCACCGGCCGCGGCGCCGAGGCCGGCGTGCTGATCAAGGGCGGCGAGGCGCTGCAGCGCGCCGGACGCGTGACGACGGTGGTGCTGGACAAGACCGGCACCGTCACCGAGGGCCGCCCCACCGTGACCGAGCTGGTCCTCGCGCCGGGCGCGGCGGAGGTCGTGGCGGACGAGGGCGAGCTGCTGCGGCTGGTGGCCTCGCTCGAGGCGATGTCGGAGCACCCGCTGGCCGACGCGGTGGCGGGGCACGCGCGCGCGCGGGGGATCGCGAACGCGCGGGTGGACGGCTTCGAGTCCGTCACCGGGCGCGGCGTGACCGGCGTGGTGGACGGCCGTGTCCTCGTCGTGGGCAACGCGCTGCTGATGGCCGACAATTCCGTCGACGCCCGGCCGCTGCTGGCCGAGGCGGAACGGCTGGCGGGGGAGGGCCGTACGCCGGTCTACGCCGCGGTGGACGGGGTGCTGGCGGGGCTGATCGCGGTGGCCGACCCGATCAAGGAGAGCTCGCGCGCGGCGGTCCGCCGGCTCCACGCGATGGGGCTGGAGGTGGTGATGCTCACCGGCGACAACGCCCGCACCGCCGACGCGGTGGCGCGCGAGGCCGGTATCCGCACCGTGGTGGCCGAGGTGCTGCCGGAGGGGAAGGTGGCCGAGGTGCGCCGGCTGCAGGCGCTGGGCAAGACGGTGGCGATGGTGGGCGACGGCATCAACGACGCCCCCGCCCTGGCCCAGGCCGACGTGGGGATCGCCATCGGCACGGGGACGGACGTGGCGATGGAGGCCAGCGACGTCACGCTGATGCGCGGCGACCTGCGGGGCGTGGCCAGCGCCATCACCCTGTCGCGCAAGACGATGCGCACGATGAAGCAGAACCTGTTCTGGGCCTTCGTCTACAACGTGATCGGCATCCCCGTGGCCGCCGGGGCGCTGTACCCCGCCTTCGGACTGATGCTGAGCCCGATCCTGGCGAGCGCGGCGATGGCCTTCAGCTCGGTGAGCGTGGTGGGCAACAGCCTGCGCCTGCGCGCGGCGAAGATCGATTGAGGCGTCGGGCCCCGCGGCACACGGGCGCCGACGCTGTAGATCGGGGAGACTTTCGATCGGCGGCTGCACCGCGGGCCCTCACCCTGCCGCTGCGCGGCTGTCCCTCTCCCAAAACAACCTGAGTCTGGTCTAGAAACTCTGGGTCAAGAAACTCAGTGAAGTGCAAGCACGAGCGAGATCGGGCGAGTCCACGTCTCGCGGATGGAAATCCGGTACCGGATGCACGCCAGAATTCCGGAGGCCGATTGAAGCGCAGCGTA
>DASQLJ010000826.1:0-2772 GCA_035630095.1 Longimicrobium sp. | reverse complement strand
GGGGGCCGGGTCGATGAAAGGGGTCCGCCGCTGGTCGGTGGGCCTCGGCTTTCTTGCCGCGGTCACGCTGGTCCTGGCCTTCTGGATGATCTTCTTCTACGCGCCCACGGAGCGCGAGATGGGGATCGTGCAGCGCATCTTCTACGTGCACGTGCCCAGCGCGTGGACGGCGTTCATGGCGTTCGGGGTGGTGGCGCTGTGCTCGGCCGGCTACCTCTGGCTGCGCGACCCGCGGCTCGACGCGATCGCCGTCTCGGCGGCCGAGCTGGGCGTGGTCTTCACCACCATCGTGCTGCTCACCGGGCCGCTGTGGGGGAAGATCGCCTGGGGCGCGTGGTGGGTGTGGGAGCCGCGGCTCACGCTCACGCTGCTGCTGTGGTTCATCTACGTGGGATACTTCATGGTGCGCGGCGCCACCGAGAACCCCGAGCGCGGCAAGCGCTTCGCGGCGATCGTGGGCGTGGTGGGCGCGGTGGACATGCCGCTGATCCACATGAGCGTGCAGTGGTGGCGCTCGCAGCACCCGCAGGCCGTGATCCTGCGCCCCGAGGGCGCCCAGGCCGACCCCGCCATCGTGCAGACGGTGCTGGTGTGGGTGCTGGGGTTCACGCTCCTCTTCTTCTCGCTCCTGCTCTTCCGCTACGCCATGGAGCGCCTGTCGCAGCGCGCGCACGCGCTGCGCGTCGCCCACTGAACTCCGCCCCATCCGCCGAACCCGATGATCCAACTACGCTTCCATCGCCTGGAGCGGCTCGCGCTAGCCGCCGCGCTCCTCGCCATCGCCCTCGCGCCAGGCCGCGCCCTCGCCCAGGACGCCACGACCGCGCCGAGCGCCGCGCTCGCGCAGGACGCCGCTCCCCGCGCGCTTGCACAGGAGGCTGCCCTCGCCGACTCGGCCACGGGCGCGCCGCTGGTCGCCGCGCCGGCGCCGTCCACCGAGTCGTCCGGGTTGCCGGTGAACTCCGGTCCGCCGCGCACGCTGCGGGCGTACTGGCACGTGTGGATCGCCTTCACGCTCGCGTGGCTGCTGCTCTTCGGCTACGCCGTCTCGCTCGGCCGGCGCTTCGGCCGCGTGGAGCGCGAGCTCGACGCCATGCGCGGCACGTCGTGAGCTGACGCGCGTTTTCGGTCGATGAACGGACGGGGCGCCGCGATGATCATCGAGGCGCCCCGTCCGCGTTCCGGTCCCCGTGCTCGGCGACGGACCCGCCGGCCGGCCGCGTTTCCGCCCGGGATCAGCAGAAGCAGTCGACGAACTCGCGAGTGTTGCAGTTCGTCAGGTCCGTGCCGACCGTGCATTCGGCGCCGCAGCGGGTGTATTCGGTCGACCCCAGGCCCTCGCCGATCACCGTCCCGCGCCCGTTCCCGGCGTCCTCGGTCGCGAATGTCTGCACCTGCAGCGAGTCGATCTCCAGCGTCAGCTTCTTCATACGTCCTCCCGGTTGGGTTGCGACGCGTGGCGTGATGGTGACGAAGCATAGCACGTCAGTCCACGCGTTTCAAGACTCAATCTGGATGATGGCTGGGGCAGCGATCTTCGTCTCCGTTCCGCTTGCGATCAAGATGTTTTTGGGGAATACTGAACGCTTCATCCCAACGTCCGTTTCCACGTTCCCCGCGCTGGAGCGATGCGATGCTGATCCCCCGCTACTGGTCTCGCGCAGAATCGCAGGCAGTCACGCCGGACGGCAAGCCGGTGCGCTTCCACGTGTGGCGCGGCTCGCGCAGCAGCCCGGCCGAGGCGCAGTCGCTCGCCGACGAGGCCGTGAGCCGCATCGCCGACCGGATCAGCCGCGGCGGCGGCTTTCCCGAGCGCTACGCGTACGGCGACCGACCGCTGCGCGAGGAGGTGGTGCGCGAGATCCCCGGCGCCGGGGATGCGCCGAACGTGGCGATCACGCGCAACTCGTACGGCGCGCTGGTGTTGAATGCGGCGAGCGCATTCTTCATCGACGTGGACGTGGCCGGCCTGGAGGCGGGGCCGCAGGCGCACCAGCCGGCCCCTTCCACGTCATCCGGCCCGTCGACGCCGGGTGGGTCGCTCTGGGGGCTGGTGGATTCGCTGCCGCTGCCGGGCGGCCTGCGCTCCATCGTCGACCAGTTCCGCCCCGCGTCCGGCTCCACCCCGGCACCCTCGGCGCCTTCGACGTCCTCCACTCCCGCCTCGCGCGATGGGACGTCGGCCTCGGTCGATCGGCTGCGGCGCTTCGTGGCGGCGCGGCCGGAGTGGCGGGTGCGCGTGTACCGCACCTTCGCCGGGCTGCGCTACCTGGTCGTCCACGCGCCGTTCTCGCCCAACGACCCCGACGTGCAGGCCGCGATGGCCGCCGTGGGCGCCGACCCGCAATACATCCGCCTCTGCCAGGTGCAGAAGAGCTTCCGCGCGCGGCTCACCCCCAAGCCGTGGCGGATCGGGGTCGAGAACCCGCCCGTCACCTTCCCCTACGAAGGCCCGGGCGAGGAAAGCGAGATGCGCGGCTGGGCCGCGCGTTACGACGCCGCGTCCGCCCGCCGCGCCACCTGCCACTTCGTCGAGGAGATCGGCAGCGGCAGCGAGCACCCCGACGTCGCCGCCGTCCGCGCGCTGCACGACGAGCACACGCGCGCGACCTCCGGGCTCCCGCTTGCGTAGGTGCGAGCAGGGTGGATGAACGACGAAGCCCGCCGGGAGCGTCCCGGCGGGCTTCCTTGGTTCTGTCGACGTGCCCCTTACCGGCGGCTGAAGCCGCAGCAACAACTACGAAAAGCCTCGCAAACTGCGCGAGGCTTCAC
>DASQLJ010000825.1:0-13796 GCA_035630095.1 Longimicrobium sp. | reverse complement strand
AGGGGCTGGTCGCCGCCCGCCGCTGGGAGCACGCGCCCGCCGTACCGCGCGCCGACTTCTCGCTCGCCGTGGGCGACCGCCTGGGCGAGCTCACGGTCATCGGGCACCTGGCGCGCGGGCGGCTCACGGAGCTCTACCAGGTGTGGAGCAACCGCCACTGGTGCGCGCTCACCGCCAAGGTGATCGCCCCCGAGCTGATGAAGGGCGACGGCCTCCCCGCGTCGCTGCGCAAGGAAGAGCGCGTGCTGGCGCGGGTGCGGCACCCCAACATCGTGCAGGTCTTCGGCACCGGCGACGCCGCCGGGCGCCACTACCTGCTGATGGAGTACCTGAACGGCCCCTCGCTCTTCGACGTCCTCGAGTCGCTCCCCAAGCGCCGCCTGCACCTCCCCGACGCGGTGCGCGCGGTGATGCACGTGGGCGCCGCCGTGCACTACCTGCACCGTTGCGGCTGGCTCTACCGCGACCTCAAGCCCGCCAACGTGCACCTGCGCGAGGGGATCCCCGTGCTTCTCGACTTCGACGTGGTGTGGCCGCTGGGCAAGGAAGGCCGCCGCCCCGGCGACCGGCTGGGCACCGCGCCCTACATGGCGCCCGAGCAGGTGCTGCGCGAGCCGCTGACCACCGCCACCGACGTCTACGGCCTGGGCGCGCTGCTGTACGAGCTCCTCACTGGCCGGTGGCCCACCGAGGAGATGGAGGAAGACGAGGACGACGACGACTGGTACGACGACGATGACGACGACGACGACTACATGGCCCGAACCGCCGTCGCGCCGGTGAACACCAACGGAAGCCCGCGCGCGCTGACCACGCGCGAGCTGAACTCGCGCTATCCGCAGCTCACCGCGCCCGTGGTGCCGCCGCGCCAGCGCAACACGCAGGTCACGCCGGAGCTCGAGAAGCTGATCCTGCGCGCCCTGGACCGCGACCCCGCCAAGCGCTTCCAGACGGTGAGCGGCATGCTCGCCGCCCTCGCCCCGATGCTCAAGGGCCGCCACCGCCTCTGGCCCGAGAATGCGCCCGTGGAGCGGAGAGCGGACACGAAGACGCGATAACCGCCAAGCTGCAGCAACAACCATGAAAAGCCTCGCAAGCTGCGCGAGGCCCCACGGCGCGGCGGCGGCATCGCGGCTTGAGGGTGATCGGATAGCGTGAGCGCGAAGGGGAGGCGAACGTCGCCTCGGCATGTGCTGAGTTATCAGTTTTTTTGAACATGGACACTACCCCGCTCATCGCACGTCGGCGGAGGATTGATCGACATTCCCCCGATCGAGCAGTTTGCAGTTGTCCGGGAGCTGTCCGGTGAAACGGAACTGGGATGAACGTCGGACGGAACGAACATCTCCCTCCGACGTATCGCGATTCATCGCCTGCTCAGCCCTTGTATGGACATGCTGAAGGTCGCGGACGCCCAAACTCGTCTCGCTGAACTGATCGATAAGGCGCTGGGCGGAGAAGACGTCGTGATCGCGCGGGAAGACGGCAAGGCGGTTCGTCTCGTTCCGGTCGAAATGTACGGGGTCCCACGATTCGGCAGCGCTCGGGGGCTGTTCACCATCGCGCACGATTTCGACACCCCGATCGATGACTTCGTTCGCTACGAGCGCTGAAGCTCCGGGAACTCGCTCGAAACGCTGTCTCTCCCGCTACCTACGGATCACTCCGCCGGCGCCTCCAGCTCCGGCAGGCGCACGGTGAAGACGCTGCCCTGCCCGGGCGCGCTGCGGACCAGGATGTCGCCGTCCAGCAGGCGCGCCAGCTCGCGGCTCACCGTCAGCCCCAGGCCGGTGCCGGGGGCGGCGCGCGTCATCCCGCCGTCCACCTGGCGGAAGGGCTCGAAGATCGCCTCGTGCAACGCCGGGTCGATGCCGATCCCGGTGTCGCGCACGTGCAGCAGCACCGCGCCGTCACCGCGCGCCACTGCGAAGCCCACGCTGCCCCGTTCGGTGAACTTCACCGCGTTCCCCAGCAGGTTCACCAGGATCTGCCGCAGCTTGCGCGGGTCGGTCACCAGCGTGGGCGGGTCCACGTCTTCCGGCACGTGCAGCAGGAGGCCGCGCTCGTTGGCCAGCGGCTCGATGATGGCGCTCACCTCCCCCGCCAGCGCCGCCAGGTCCACCGCCTCGCGCTCCACCGTCTCGCGCCCCGCCTCGATCCGCGAGAAGGTGAGGATCTCCTCGATGATCGACAGCAGGTGCCGCGCGGCCAGGCGGATGCGCTCCACGTGCCCGCGCGCCCCCTGCGGGATCGTCTCGGGGATCCCCATCAGCAGCAGGTCCACGTAGCCGATCATGGCGTTCAGCGGGGTGCGCAGCTCGTGGCTCATGGTGGCCAGGAACCCCGCCTTGGCGCGGTTGGCGGCCAGCGCCTCCTCGTACAGCCGCGCGTTCTCGATCGCCACCGCCGCGCGGTGCGCCAGCTCGGTGGCCAGCGGCAGGTCGTCGGCGCTGAAGCGGCGGCCGCTCTCGGCCTGCACCAGCGACAGCACGCCGAAAGTGCGCCCGCCGGCCGCCAGCGGCACCGAGACGCTGGAGACGAAGCCGATCCCGTGCAGCACCTGCCGGTGCTCCTCGTCCTGCGCCACCGCGTCCAGGATCTCGGGGGTGATCTCCGGCGCCAGCTCGGGCTCGCCCGTCCGCATCACCGCCGCGGTGCCGAACGGCGCGTCGGGGTCGATCGGGTAGCGGCGCATCACGTCGAACGCCAGCTCCACCCGGGCCGGGTCCTGGTGCCCGCACGCCAGCAGGCGGATCGGGCCGTCGCCGTCCCTGGCCTCCACGAAGCACCAGTCGGCCAGGGCGGGCACGGCCAGCCGCGCGACCGTCCGCACCGTCTCGCGGAAATCCAGCGAAGCCGAGAGCCGGCTGCTGGCCTCGGCCAGGATCTCGATGCGGGTGCGCGCCTCCTCCGCGCGCGCCGAGGCGTCGCGCAGCCCCGCGTTGGCGTCGCGCAGCTCGCCGGCCAGCCGCGCGGCCTCGTCGGCGCGCGCCTCGGCCTCGGCGCGGGCCACGGCGAGCTCGCGGGCGGCCCGCTCGCGCGCGGTCACGTCGGCCAGGTGGCTCACCACGCCGTACACCCGCCCCTCCGCGTCGCGCAGCGGGTGGTAGACGTAGTCCACCACGTGCTCCTCGGGCACCCCGTCGCCGTCCGCGTCCCACCAGGCGCGCACCGCCGACGCGGCGTGCTGGCGCCCGGTGTGGTAGACGCGCGCCAGTTCGTCGGCCAGCCCCTGCTCGGCCAGCTCGGGGATCGCCTCGCGCGCGGAAAGCCCCAGCACCGGGCGGTCGCCGATCTGCCGCTGCATGGCGTCGCTGACGGCCACGAACACCTGGTCGGGGCCCTCGTGCACGGAGACCGCGGCCGGCATCTGCGCCAGCACCTGCCGCAGGCGCAGCCGCTCGCTGTCGCGCGCCTGCTCGGCCCTGAGCCGCTCGGTCACGTCCTGCGTGGCGCCCACCATGCGCACGGGGCGGCCGTCCTCGCCGTACAGCAGGTAGGCGCGGTCGTCCACCGTCACCCACTCGCCGTCGGCGTTGAGGTGGCGGTAGCGGTCGGTCCACACGTCGGCGCGGCGGCCGATGGCGTCCTGGATCCCGGCCTCCACCCGGCCGCGGTCGTCGGGGTGGATGTGCTGGTACCACCACTCGGCGTCGGGGGCGACCTCCTCGGGCTGGAAGCCCAGCACCTGCTCGATCGCGTCGCCGAAGCGCACCTCGCCGGTCAGCAGGTCCCAGTCCCACACCACGTCGCGGGTGGCCAGCGTGGCCAGCCGGTAGCGCTCCTCGCTCTGCCGCAGCGCGGCCTCGGCGGTGCGGCGGTCGTGGACGTCGTTGAGCACGCCCACCCACTCGCGCACCGCGCCGTCGGGCTCCGCCACCGGCACGCCGCGGGCGGCGAACCAGCGGTAGCCGGCGTCCCGGGTCCGCACGCGCATCTCCATCTCGAACGTCGTCCGCGACCGGATGGCGGAGGTCCAGGTGGCGAGCACCCGCCCGCGGTCGCCGGGGTGCACGGCCGCGGCCCACCCCTCGCCGCGCACCTCGTCCACGGTCTGCCCCGTCAGCTCGCGCCAGAAGGGGATGTCGGCCACCTCGCCGGCCGCGTCGGCGGTCCACACCATCTGCGTGCCGGCCTCCACCAGCGAGCGGTAGCGCTCCTCGCTGAGCCGCAGCGCCTGCTCGGCCTCCTTGCGGTCGGTGATGTCCACGCACGAGCCGATGTAGCCCAGGAAGGTGCCGTCGTCGCCGAAGCGGGGGACGCCGTGATCCAGCACCCAGCGGTACTCGCCGTCGTGGCGCCGCATGCGGAACTCCATGCGGAACGGCTCGCGCCGCGCCACGTGGCTGCCGCAGTACGTGACCGCGCGGTCCATGTCGGCCGGGTGGATGGTGTCGACCCACCCGGCGCCCATCTCCTCCTCCAGCGGCTTCCCGGTGAACTCCAGCCAGGGCCGGTTGAAGTAGGTGCCGCTGTTGTCGGGATCGGCCATCCACACCATCACCGGCGCCGTGTCGGCGAGCTGGCGGAAGCGCTGCTCGCTCTCCTGCAGCGCGGCCTGGGCGTGGCGCCCCTCGCTCACGTCGCGGGTGTAGACGGCGATCCCCTGCGAGGTGGGGAAGATGCGCGCCTCCACCCAGCGCCCGTACGCCGGGTAGAACTCGGTGACGGTGGCGGGGATGCGCTCGTCCATCGCCCGCCGCAGCTCGTCGCCCAGCTTCGAGCCGGCCAGGTGCGGCAGCGCCTCCCACAGCACGCGGCCGAGGAGGTCGTGGCGGCTCACCCCCACCATCGCCTCCACCTGCGCGTTCACGTAGGTGTAGCGCCACTCCCGGTCGAAGGCGAGGAACCCGTCGCTGATCGCCTCCAGCACCTCCTCCACCCGCGGCGCGGCCGAGGGCGGCGGCGCCCCGGGCGCGGCCGACGCGTCGGCGGTCCCGGCCTCGGGCGAGGCGGGGACGCTGGCGGCGGGCGGGTGCCGCTCGCTCTGGCCGGCGGGGGCGGCGAGCTCGGTCATGCTGGGGAAGCTGCGGGATGAACGGGGGAAGACGCGCTCGACCCTTCCTGCGCGATTCACGCCATCCCGTCGAAACGGCGCTGTCGGAGAGCTGGATGATGAACGTGCATATGAAGATGCACGAAAGTTCGCGCGGCGTGAAGCGGTGAGGCGCGATGGGGCCCGGAGACGGGCGCCTTCGTGCCGGTTATGGCCGAAAGGTTGCTGGATGAAGGTTGGTGCCGACCGATCGAGCGTCAGGAGAGCGAGTGTCGAGAAGGGGCGAATGAATTCGCTGCAACAACCACACGAAGTCCGCCTTCGCGGGCTACCGGCTGTGGCTCAGCCGATGTGTTGGCGCGCGCAAGAAGCCCCGCCGATCCCGACGCGACTTCCGCCCGAGACGAAGGAGCCGGCGCGAAGCGCCCCCGGTCCCTCTCCCAGGTCGTTTTTGGGAGAGGGACAGCGCGAAGCGCAGGGTGAGGGGCCCGCGGCGCCAGTCGACGCCACCTTCATTCTCGTGGGAAGGAGGTGGCGGCATCCCAACAGAAGCGGGTCCGGAGCCACCTCGCTCCGGACCCGCTTTCGACATCCCACATCCCGATCCGCGTACCGCCCGTCAGTTCGCCCCGGCGGCGGCCATGCGGCCGTACTGCGCGGCCACCACCACG
Source organism: Longimicrobium sp. (assembly GCA_035630095.1). Classification (GTDB taxonomy): domain Bacteria; phylum Gemmatimonadota; class Gemmatimonadetes; order Longimicrobiales; family Longimicrobiaceae; genus Longimicrobium. The sequence continues at coordinate 8,129 of DASQLJ010000825.1, read as the reverse complement.
TGGTCGGCCACGGTGCGGCGGAGCGCCTGCATGCGGTTGTTGCCCTCGGTGTCGTAGGTGCGGTTGGCCAGCAGCACCACCCAGGTGCCCAGCTCCGGGTCGATCCAGATCGAGGTGCCCGTGTAGCCGGTGTGGCCGAACGAGTTCATGCTCACCCGGCCGCCGAACATGCTGCTCCCCGGCGAGCCCGGCGTGTCCCACCCCAGGGCGCGGGTGCCGGTGCCCGGCTGGCGCCGCGTGAAGGAGCGGATGGTGGACGACTGCAGCACCCGCACGCCGTCGAGCTCGCCGCCGTTGGCCAGCATGGCCGCGAACCGCGCCACGTCGTGCACCGACGAGAAGAGGCCGGCGTTCCCCGCGATCCCACCCATGCGCCGCGCGATCGGGTCGTGCACCCGGCCGCGGAAGGCGGCGCCCATGTCGCGCGAGGTCGGGGCGCAGCGGCCGCACCCCTCGCCCGGATAGTACGTGGTGCTCCGCATCGCCAGCGGCCCGAAGACGCGGCGGTCGAGCAGCCGGTACAGCGGCTCGCCGGCGGCTCGCTCGGCGGCGGCGTACAGGATCACCATGCTCAGGTCCGAGTACGACGGCCGCATCCCCGGCGACGCGCGGAGCGGGGTGGCCAGGATGAACCGCAGCGCCTGCTCGGCGCTCAGCCCGTTCGGCACGTCGACGCCGTCGGGGAGCCCCGAGGTGTGGGTGAGCAGGTGGCGGATGGTGACCCGCTCCCGCCCGCCGCCCGAGAACTCCGGGAGGTACGCCGCCACGGGCTCGTCCAGGCGGAGCTTCCCGTCTTCCACCAGCAGCATCACGGCGGTGGTGGTGCCCACGACCTTGGTGAGCGACGCCAGGTCGTAGACGGTGCGGTCGGGGTCGACCGGCACGGCATCGGGCCCGCGTCCCACGGTCCCCAGCCCTTCCTCGAGCACGACCTTGCCGCCGCGCCCGATGGCCAGCGCCGCGCCCGGGAAGGCGCCGCGCCGCATGTCGTTCCACACCGCTTCTTCGGCGTGGATCAGCGCCGTCGCGCTCAGCCCCACCGCCGAGGCGGCGGTGAGCTCGTGCGATGCACCGGTGGCCGCGGGCTTCCCCGGACCCGGGAAGGGCCCACGCGCGGAGTCGGTTCCTGCAACGGCGTACAGGGACGCCGCCAGGAAAAGGGCGGTGATGGACATGGGCATACTGCGGGGTTTGGGAACTACGGTGTGGGGGAATTCCAGGATACGTCATTGCGCGATCCCTGTCAACAACCTCGACTTAGCGGGATCTTGGACGTCCTCCATTGAGGACGAACATCCAGTCTCCGCGCCAGACTTCCCCCGATCGGCGCGGGAACCATGCACTCCGGATCAATGTCACCCCATTGCATCCGTTAAGACATTGATTCGCATAGACTTCGGGAAACGGACGCAGTCACGTCCACCACCTCGGCGGCGCCTGGGCCCTCACCCCTGCCGCTTCGCGGCTGTCCCTCTACCAAAACCACCTGGGAGAGGGACCGGGGGCGCTTCGCGCCGGCTCCTTCGCTTCGCGCGGACTTCGTGTAGTCGTTGCAGCGCTTCCATTTACCCCTGCCGCCGGGGGAGATGGAGCTCCCGCGGTCCTCGGGTCCGCGCGAACGAGGCGGATGGCTCTACACGGGCGAACGTCGGACGGCACGGCTGATCCGGAGTCGGTCCATGGAGCTAATACTTTCCTCATCCATACTTAATCCAGCTCTCCGGCCAGCAGACACGCTTCGGACGGCAGAAACGGGGGCGCTGGGGCGTTTCGCAGAAACGGACGGTGATGCGGAACGAGGCACACGGGAGGCCGCGCATGAGCACGAGAAGGCCGGCGCAGGCGGTGACGTTCGACGTGGCCGCGGAGATCAACGTGACGCCGATGATCGACGTGATGCTCGTCCTCCTCATCATCTTCATGGTGGTGACGCCGGCGATCACCGTCGCCTCCCTCCCGCGGGCGCGGACCGCCGAGTACGAGCCGGGGAAGCACCCGACCCTGGTCATCGACGCGCAGGGCCGCATGTCGCTGGACGTGAGCCGCCGCACCGAGCGCGTGGACCCCGCCGCCCTGCGCGCGCGGCTGGCGACCATCTACGCCGCGCGGCCCAACGACCACGTGCTGTACCTGAAGGCCGACCGCGACCTCGACTATGCGCGCGTGCTCGCCGCGCTGGAGGACGCGCGCGCGGCCGGCGTGGTCCGCGTGGCCGCCATCACCGAGGCGCCGCGGCGCGAGCGGCGCCGCTGACGGTTTCTTCATCCACCCGCACGCGGGAGGCCCGGATGGCGATGGGCGTTTGGGCCCGCAAGGGCATGGCGGCGGACATCAACGTGACGCCGATGATCGACGTGCTGCTGGTGCTGCTGATCATCTTCATGGTGGTGCAGCAGGGGATGCAGAAGGGTCTGCCGGTCCAAATCCCCCCGCCGGAGAAGGACCAGCCGGCGACCCCGCAGACCGGGAACATCGTGCTGGAGGTGCTCCCCGGCGGGCGCTACGCCATCAACACGCAGCCGGTGGGGCCCGAGGGGCTGCAGGCCGCGGTGGGGCGCGTGTTCGCCAACCGCCCGCGCAAGGTGCTGTTCGTGAAGGCCGCCGGGGGGATGACGTACGGCGAGGTGACGACGGCGGTGGACGCCAGCCGCGCCGCGGGGGTGGAGGTGATCGGCCTGGTGCCGGCGCGGATCTGACCCTCAGCCCCCGGCCCCTTCTCCCGAACCGCGGGAGAAGGGGGGGGAACGGCAACGGCGTCTGTCGACGGAGGGGTGGTGCGAGGGAGAGCTAGACCGCCGCGGGCTCCATGCGGCGGATGGCGTCGACGGCGAAGTGGATGGACGTTTCGACATACTGCGGCCGGAGCAGCACTCAGCACCACTTGGCACGCCTACATCAGCAATGCCTCGACGCGGTGCGCGTGCACCATGTTCTCGCACGGCGACCAGGCGAACACCGTGAAGCGGCCGTCCTGCGAGGCGACCATCGCGAGGGCGTCGCGCTGGTCGTGGACGAACTGTGCGGCCGACAGGTGCCGCGTGCCGCCCAGCACCGACGGCTCCACCTCCTCCCGCGCGTTCCCCACCACGGGCGCGGTGACCACCACGCGCTCCACCCGCTCGCTGCCGCGCTTGCGCACCAGCTTCACCCCGAACGCGAGCAGCGCGTGGCTGTCGTTCAGCACCGTCGCGCCGTCCACGGCGGTCAGCCCGGCGATGGCGTCCACCGCGCGGTGCAGCGCCTCGCGCCAGGCGGTGCCGGCGCGCTCGTCGTCGCCGGCACGCAGCAGCTCGGCCAAGCCGGCGTAGGGGGCCACGCGGTAGGGGATGGGCTGCGACGCCGACGCCTGCCACGCATCGCTCCCGCCGGGCACCACGATCAGCGAGCCGCCGCGGGCGTGCGCGCGCATCGACACCGCGAGCTGGGCCAGCACGCTGGTGGGCCCGCCCACCGGCAACGGTGCGTCGAAGCCCAGCAGCGAGGTGAGCAGCGCGGGGCAGTCGGGGATGCGGGCGCCGCTCTCGTCCACCTCCATCACATGGTCGCCCTGCAGCACGGCGATGGTGCCGAACTTGTCGAACTCGTCGCCGCGCCGGTACTTGAGCACCAGCAGCCCCGGCTCCATCACCTCCAGCACCAGAGTGGAGGTGGGCACGGTGCGTGTCGTGCCCCACACCCTCAGCCTGGCGCCGTCTGGCCAAACGCCCAGGTGGATGCCAGGCCGCTCCACCGCCGGCGCCAGCTTCGCCAGGTCCTTTGCGTTCAGCGGAAGCCCATGCTCGAACACCATCGACTGGGCGTCGGGCGCGATGAAGGCCAGCGAGATGCGCGGCGCGCGGCCCTCCTCGCGCTTCAGGCTGGCCCAGAACGCGCCGTCGACCAGCGCCTCGATCGTGGCCTCGTCGGGCAGCGGCCCCAGCCGCTCGATCCCGCGCGCCCGCGCCGCGGCCACGTGCACCTCCAGGTGGCGCGCGACGACGGGCGCCACCACCCTCGCCGCCGGATAGCCGGGCTGCGTCATCCTCTTCGTCTTCATCCGCCCGTCCGTTTCAGCCGCTCGTCCATCCATGCGGCGGGGTATCCCATCGCGCGTCCCGTGCCCCTGGTGAGAACGGTGGGAATATCTCACGCCGGGCAGCTTCGGAACCAGAGGTGCGCCGGTGTGCCCGAAGGTGAGCACGAGCGCGCCCCACGCTGGCGGGTGACGCGTCTGGGGCAGTCGATCGTCCGACCCCGTTGCCGAGTCTCGGCCCGTTGAACCGCATTGTGACATCAATCTTCATCAACCGTCGGTAGATTCGTCCGTCCACCCAGCCGCACCGCGGAGAGCGGAGCTGTGCGACCGGGGCCGGCGGTTTCTTGCAGGGTGATGGCGACAGGTGTATCTATCGGTCCCCGTTGCCGGCCTCCGGTTGCTCGCACCATGACAACGAAGCTTTCCTGCCCACGCCCTTGTCGGATTCCACGATAACGCGCGACCTGCCCGCCGACCGGAGCGGGGAGCGGCGCCGGGGGGTGCGCGGGAAGCTTGCGGCGGCCGCTCACGCGGGCAAACGGGCCCGGCTCCTGTGGGCGGCCCTCGCGCTCCTGCCGGTGCTCGCCGCGCCGTGGGTGAGCCGCGCGCTCCTCCCCCCTCCGGCCGAATTCAACTCCGACCTGGCCATCCCCGTGCTGATGATGCGCGCGCGGGAGTGGAGCCTGTTCGACGTCTACTACTGGGGCCAGGACCGGCTGGGCACGTGGCACCTGCTGCTGCTGCGGGGCGTCAGCCAGTTCTTCCGCCACACGTTCGATTACGCGGACCTGCACGTGGTGGGGACGGCGTGGGTGCTGATGGCGGCCGTGGTGATGGCGCGGCTCGCGGGCGTCTGGGGATGGGCGGTGGGAGGCCTGCTGGCCGCCGTGCTCGTCGGCAACCCCGATTCCCGCTCCAGGCTCTTCGACGCCGCGCACCCGTACGCCTGGCAGATCACCGCGCTGGTGCTCGCCTGGTGGGGACTGCGGCGGCTCGCGGAGCGGCCCGCATCCACCGGACGGGGGGGATGGGGATTGCGCGCCGCGACCGCCGCGGCCGTGTTCCTCGCGCACTGGACGTCGCCGCTGAGCGCGCCGCTGCTCATGCTCGTCGCCGGCGTGGAAGCGGTCCGGGGGCACGCGCTGGATGCGGCGCCGGGCCGCTCGTTCGTGCGAAGGTTGGGGGAGGGCGGGCTGGTCGTGATCGCGGGAATGGTCGCCGAGCGGATGCTCCGCGCCGCCTTCGACGCCTACGCCCATGCGCGCTTCGGGCAGTACTTCCGGACGGGCGTGGTGCTGGACCGGGGCCACCTGGCGGACAACGCGCAACGGGTCGCGAAGACGCTGTACACCTCCGCCTCGATGCCGCTGCTGGTGGTGGCGACGGCCGGGGCCTGCGCCGCCCTGGTCGTGCTCTGGCGCGCGCGGAACGAACGCGAGCCGCGCTGGCGGGTGGAGGGAGCGGCGCTGGTGCTCGCCTGCTGGCTGATCGCGGCGGCCCAGCTTCCCGTGTTCTTCCTGGTGCGCCACGTGCGCATCAACCAGTTCTCCGTGCGCTACTTCTCGCTCGTGTTCGTGTTCGGCACGCTGGCCGGGCTGATCACGCTCGTATGCCTCGCCGCGAGCCTCCCCTGGCTGTCGCGGCGGTGGCGCGGGGTGCTCGCGCTGGCGGGCGTCGCGGGGCTCGTCGTGGGGGTGATGCGAGTGCCGGCGGTGCGCGCGCCGCGCCCGAGCGCACCGGGGAGGCTCGCGGCCCGGCTCGAGGCGCGGGCGCCCGGCGCGCCGCTCCTCGGCGGCTACTGGAGCACGTACATCCTGGCGGCGCTGCAGAAGCCCGGGACCATGCTGGAACCGGTCCCGTGCGAAGGACGGCAGGTCCGCGCGCCCTGGTGGGCCGCGGAGCTCCCCCGGCACCGCTTCGTGGTGGTGGGGCACACGTACGAGTGCCCGGATGCCGGCCCGCGCGAGGCACCCGCGCCGTGGATGTACCAGCACGGGGCGCTGCTGCGGCTGTTCCGCCCGCGCTGGGACGCCGGCGCCGGCCTCACCCTGTCGCTCTACGAGAACGCCACCGCGCGCGCCGTCGCCCACGCCGCACAGCCCGCGGCGGCCGGCTGGCGCTACTGCGACGCGGGCGCGGCGCTCCGCCTCAGCTTCCCCGCGCGCCGGCGGGCGGAGGTGATGGTGGTGCGCGCCATCCGCACGCCGCGCCCGCCGCTGGTGGCCGCGCCCGTCTTCGCCGACGGCAGGGTGGGGCCGCCGGTTCCGATGCAGGTGACGGGGCGCATGCACCGCGCGGAGCTGCGCGCGGGCGGCGCGCCGCTGGTGGGCGCGCGCATCACCGCGCAGATCTCCGGGCCGGTGGAGGACGCGGACAAATGCCTGGCGGCGAAGAGCTTCGTGGTCGGCGAGTGAGAGCTGACCCGGCAACGCAGGCGCATGGCGGCTGGAACTCCGACAGTGTGTCGATCCACCGAGGGGAGTGCTGATGAGAAGCCTGCAGCTGGTGGAGTTCGGCGCGCCGCTGGAGTGGCGCGAGGGCGAGACGCCGGAGCCGCGCGGGGCGGAGGTGCTGCTGCGTACGCTGGCCTCGGGCGTCTGCCACTCGGACCTGCACCTGTGGGAGGGTTACTACGGCGACGGGACCAACCGCAGCTACGTGAAGGACCGCGGCGTGCGCCTGCCGCTCACGATGGGGCACGAGACCGTGGGCCGCGTGGTCGCTGCCGGGCCGGACGTGACGGGCGTGGCGCCGGGGGACGTGCGCCTGGTCTACCCGTGGATCGGCTGCGGCGGCTGCCGGCACTGCGCGGCGGACGCGTCGCACCAGTGCTCGGGGATGCGCTCGCTGGGGGTGCTGGCGCACGGCGGCTACGCCGACCACGTGCTGGTGCCCGACGCGCGCTTCCTGGTGGAGATCGGCTCGCTGCGCCCCGAAGAGGCGGCGTCGTACGCCTGCGCCGGGCTCACCGCCTACGGTGCGCTGCGCAAGCTGCCGCCGCTGCAGGCGGACGAGGAGCTGGTGATCGTCGGCGCGGGCGGCGTGGGGCTGATGGCGGCGCAGCTCGTGGGCCGGGTGACGGAGGCGCGGGTGACGTTCGTGGACCTGGACGCGCGCAAGCTGGAGGCGGCGCGCGCGCTCGGCGACTTCGGCGTGCTGGACGGGTCGAGGGTGGACGTGCGCGAGGCGCTGCTGGGGCGCACGGAGGGGCGCGGCGTGGCGGCGGTGGTCGATTTCGTGGGCTCGTCGCAGACGGTGGCGCTGGGGCAGGCGGTGCTGGCGAAGAACGGCACGCTGGTGATCGTGGGGCTGTTCGGCGGCGAGATCACGGTGCCCACGCACTTCTTCCCCCTGCGCAACGCCACGATCCGCGGCTCGTACACCGGCGGGCTGGCGGAGCTGCGCGAGCTGATGGCGCTGGTGCGCGACGCGGGCCTGCGCCCCGTCCCCGTCGCCTGCCGGGCGATGGAGGAGGTGCCGCGTATCCTGGAGGAGATGCGCCGGGGGGAGCTGGTGGGCCGCGCCGTGGTGGTGCCCGCGTGAGCCGCCGCCCGCCCGCCGCGCGCGGCGACTTCGCGCACTTCGCCGCCCTGCCCACGCGGTGGATGGACAACGACGTGTACGGGCACGTGAACAACGTGGTCTACTACTCGTTCTTCGACACCGCGGTGAACCGCTTCCTGGTCGAGCGCGGGGTGCTGGACATCGAGCACGGCGCCACCATCGGGCTGGTGGTGGAGACGGGGTGCCGCTACCACCGCCCCCTCGCCTTCCCCGACACCGTGGAGGTGGGCATCCGCGTCGCCCACCTGGGCACCAGCAGCGTGCGCTACGAGCTCGGCATCTTCCGCCAGGGCGACGACTCCGCGGCCGCCGACGGGCATTTCGTGCACGTGTACGTCGATCGCGAGACGCGGGCGCCGGTTGCGCTGCCCGCGGCGCTGCGGGGCGTGCTGGAGGAGATCCATCGGCCGGCGGTGGGCTGACACTCGGGAATCGCCCTCCCCTCTGCTCTGGGGAGGGCAAGGCGACGGCGCATGCCTCGGCGGGGCCCCCACCCGGAGTTTCGCGGACGGTACGGCTGTCCGCGAAACTCCGACCTCCCCCAAAAACG
>DASQLJ010000824.1:0-5057 GCA_035630095.1 Longimicrobium sp. | reverse complement strand
CGTGGTGCAGGGCGTGGAACTGCCGAAGTTTCCCTACGGCGCCGCGGCGGGGGTGATCATCGACGCCGAGGCGGCGAGCATCTTCGAGGAGCTGGTGGAGAGCGGCCGCGCGCACCAGCTCACCGCGCCCGAGGACCGCATCGGCGGCTACCCGGGGCAGGTGGTGCTGGCGAAGGACTACCTGCGCGCCCTGCGCATCCGCACGCCGGCCGCCGTGGCGATGGACCGCTTCTTCGCCGACGGTGGATTCGACGCGGTGGTGCACCCCACGCGGCCGACCGTCTCCTTCCCGATCGCGAAGAAGTTCGGCGAAGCGTACAGCGACCTCAAGGGCGGCGGCGAGCCGATCAGCGGCGCCGCCAACCTGCTGGGGCTGCCGGGGATTGCGCTCCCCAACGGCTTCGGGCGCGACAACCTGCCCACCTCGCTCTCGCTGACCGGCCGCGCCTGGGACGAGCAGATCCTGATCGCGCTCGCCCACGCGTACCAGCAGCGGACGGACTTCACGCGGCCCGTGCCGGCGGGGTTCGAGTAGGGTGTTGGGGAAGGGGAGTCCACCAGGATCGGACTCGAGTCGCGGGCGCCCGCGAGGCCCCCACCCCGCACGCGGCTTCGCGCGTGCTGCCCTCCCCCCAAAACTGCCGGAGGGAGGGAGGGGCGGGCTCGCTGTCGCTCGCGTTTCACATCGAACGTGGACTACAGACGATCGTGGTTGGCGGAACGGGCACCCGGCACGAATCGATCAGCGGTCCACGCGGTGGTCGCAGGCCGCGCCGGCACCCACCACCCTCTCCCGCGAAGCGGGGGAGGGTACGCGCCCTCAGGCGCGGGGAGGGGGCCCCCCGCGGCGCTGGCCACGCGCACCGATATCCCCCTCTCGACCACGCAGTTCCGCCATCCACCTCAATTCTGCTACTGTCCTCCTGTCCACCGTCCTCTCGCGTGGACTGTCCGCGCGGGGTGACACGGGACGCTGGACGAATCCCCCGTCCAAAAGCTAAGTTGTTTTTCGCCAACCAGATCGCTCTCGCCGCGCGCCGGGTACGCCCGATGCGCTCTTCCCCGCCGTCCGAAACACCCGCGTCCGCGGCACCGTACCACCCGACGCGTTCGACCCTCCCGACCTTCAGGAGAGCTATGAACACCCTTGCCCGCGGCCTCCGCGCGGCCATCGTCACCGGGGCCGTCCTGGTTTCCGGCGGCTGCGCCACGCAGGTCACCCGCATCTCGCCCGACCAGCAGATCGACCTCAGCGGCCGCTGGAACGACGTGGACAGCCGCCAGGTGGCCGACGCCATGGTGCGCCAGAGCGTGGCCGGCGAGACCGGCTCGGGCTGGGCGCTGCAGTACATGCAGGCGCACGGCGGCCGCAAGCCCACGCTGATCGTGGGGAGCATCCGCAACCGCAGCATGGAGCACATCCCGGTGCAGACCTTCGTGCGCGACATCGAGCGCGCGTACCTGGGGAGCGGCCAGGTGCAGGTCGTCGCCAGCGCCGAGGAGCGCCAGGAGGTGCGCGACGAGCGCGTCGACCAGCAGGAGCACGCCGCCGCCGACACCCGCGCCCGGCTGGCCCGCGAGCACGGCGCCCAGTACATGCTGCAGGGCGACATCAGCCAGATCACCGACCGCGAGGGCGGCCGCCGCGTGGTCTACTACCAGGTGGACATGACGCTGGTGGACCTGGAGACCAACGCCAAGACCTGGACCGGGCAGCACAAGATCAAGAAGATCGTGGAGCAGCCGCGCTTCCGGCTGTGAGCCGCCCGACCAAAGGAGAACGAGCCATGAAGCCATACACCCTCGCCGCGGCGGCCGCGCTGGCCGGGCTGGCCACCGCGGCGTGCGCCCCGCGCATGCAGCCGGTGCGCGCGGTGCAGCCGAACGGCGCCATCGTGCGCAGCACGCAGGAGCACGACGTCGCCCACGCCCGCGCCCGGACGGCGGACGAGCGCGCCCGCCTGGCCCAGGAGCAGGACGCCGTCTCGGCCCGCGCGCTGGGCGACTGCACGCCGGTGCTGTGCAACGCCATCGCCCGCGGCGAGGTGGCCGTGGGGATGACGCGCGAGCAGGTGCTGGCCGCCACCCGCTCGGGCACGGCGGCGTGGGAGGAGCGCGGCGGCGGCGGGCTCGCCACCCTCACCGCGCGCGACGAGAGCCGCGGGCCGCGCGACGTGGTGGCCGAGCTGGCCTTCGTGACGCTGGAGAACGGCCGCGTGCGCGGCTACGCCTACCGCGAGCCGCAGGGGATCCGCCTGGTGTCGAGCGCGGCCGACGCCACGCCGCAGGGCACCGCCCGCGCCCGCGCCGAGGCGCTGCTGCGCGAGGGCGACGAGATGGCGCTGGCCGGCGACTTCGACCGCGCGCTGAACCGCTACGACCGCGCCGACGTGGTCTCGCCCAACGACCCGGCCGTCTCGCTGCGCATCGCCCGCGCGCTCGACAAGCAGCTGCGGCCGTACGAGGCGGCGATCCGCTACCGGCTCTTCCTGCACCAGCTCGAGATCGAGCGCATCCAGGCCTACGGCGGCGCCTGGGCGCAGTACGGCGCCGCGGTGGCCGAGGCGCGCAGCCGGATCCTGGTGCTGGAGCGCGGCGGACGATGAGACCCGCGCGGCCGGCCCTGCGCGCGCTCGCGGGCGCGCTCTGCACCGCGGCCGTCGCGGCGTGCGGCGGCTCCGGGGCGTACCCCCGGATGCCCGCGCCCGAGACGCTGCCGGCCAACTCGCCGCTGCTGTCGCACAGCCTGGGTCGCACCGACGCCTGGCTGCGGCACTACGTGATGACCGGCCAGGCCGACTCGGCGGTGCGGCTGCTGGACCCGATCAGCCCCGTGCGTCCGCGCGACGAGCTGCTGCGCCACCTGCAGCTCGGCATCGTCTACCACTACGCGGGGATGTGGGACGCCAGCAACACCGCGTTCGAGTGGGCCGAGAGCGAGGCCCGGAACCGCTTCACCCGCAGCCTGTCGCAGCAGGCCGGGCAGTTCCTGGTGAACGACGCGGTGGTGGAGTACGTGCCGCCCCCGGCCGAGATGGCGCTGCTGCCGTACTACCGGATGCTCAACTACATGGCGCTGGGCAGCACCGACGGCGCCCTGGTGGAGGCCCGCAAGTCGAGCGACTGGCTGGCGCGGCTCAGCGACCGCAAGGACCCGTGCGTGGGCGACGGCTTCGTGCACTACCTGGCCGGCCTCGCCTTCCGCGGCGCGGGGGAGCGCGGCGACGCGCTGGTGAGCTACCGCAACGCCGAGCGCTCGTTCGGCGCCTGCGCCAGCAAGGACGCGGCGGGCGCGCCCGAGTGGCTGGGCGCCGAGCTCTACCACGCGGCGATGGACGCCGGCGTGCGCGCGGTGGCCGACTCGGCCGCGTCGCACTACCGGCTGGCGACCTTCGCCCGCGAGCCCGACCCGGGCTCGGGGCAGCTGGTGGTGTTCGTGGAGAACGGCTGGGTCGCGCACCGCGCCAGCGAGGACATCCACGTCCCCATCTTCCGGCACGAGCTGGAGGCGGCGGGGCGCGACGGGACGGCCGAGGTGGCGGCGCGGGTGATCGCGCGGCTGCTGGGGAACGTGGAGGAGCAGGCGTACTGGGGCGAGGCGCTGGACGAGCGCCCGGGCTTCCAGGCGGCCACGGCGCTCACCGGCGGCTACGTGATGCGCCTCGCCTGGCCCGAGTACCGGCTGGAGGCCGCCGACGCGCCGCAGGTGCGCGTGGTGGTGGACGGCCACGCGGTGGACGCGCCGGTGGTGGAAGACGTGTCGGCCGCCGTGCTGCGCCGCTGGCAGGCGCAGCGCCCGGGGATGTTCACCCGGATGGTGGGGCGGGGGATCGTGAAGCTCTCCGCCACCCGCGGGGTGGAGACCGAGGCCAGCAAGAAGGACGAGACGGCGGGGTGGATCGCCGGGCGGGTGCTGAACCTCGCCGGCAACCTGCTGGAGCGCGCCGACACGCGGAGCTGGTCGCTCCTGCCCAACCGCATCTCGGTGGCGCGCTTCACCCTCCCGGCCGGCGAGCACGAGGTGAAGCTGGAGGTGCTGGACGCCGGCGGCGGCGTGGCGCAGACGCTGGAGCTGGGGCGGGTGACGCTGCAGCCGCGCGGCACGCTGGTGCTGAACCGCCGCGTGTGGGGCGACGAGATGGGCGACGTGCGCCGGCTCCGGCGCGGCGTCGTGGCGCGTCACGCCCAGGCTCGCTAGCCCGGGCCCTGGATGTCAACCTGCGGGAGGAGGATGCGATGAGCTTCGTCACACGCGGGATGGTGCGCGGCGGGGTGCTGGCGGCGGCCGGGCTGTGCGCCTGCGCCCCCCTCAGCCCGCGGCAGATGGACGAGGGCGTGTTCACCAGCGAGGGCGTGGCCTCGATCACCTCGTTCGAATGCTCGCGCGAGGCGGTGTCGGGGCTGGGCTACACGGTGAGCTGGTCCGACGGCGCCGAGTCGCTGCGGGGGGAGAAGCGCTCGGGCGACGGGTCGGAGGGGTGGCGGGGATACCTGACGGTGTCGGTCTCGCACGCGGGGGCCGGGGCGGTCCTGGCCGTGAGCGCCGAGCGCTTCACCGAGTCGTCGCGCGTGCCGATCGCCACCCGCCCCACGCCGCAGCCCACCCCGGTGCCCACGCCCGTGCCGATGCCACGGCCGGCGCAGCGCTCGTCGCGGCGCGTGAACCCCGGCCCCGTGGCCAGCGACGCGCGCAGCGTGGTGCGCCGCTGCGCGATGAACGGCGAGCGCTCGTTCGCGGTGCGCTAGGCGGAACTGACGGTGGAAACGACGAGGCCCCGACCGGACATGTCCGGTCGGGGCCTCGCTGCGCTGCGGCGGTGGCGGTCAGCGGCCGCCTACGCCGGAGTACGGGGTGAGGAAGGTGACCATCAGGATGGGCACCAGCGGGATCATCACGATCCCGACCAGCCAGTAGATCACTTCCCACCAGCTGTACTCGTCCTCGATTGCGTCGGGCTTCTGGTAGCTCTGGTCGGCCATGGCTCAGCTCGCCTGCGTTGTCGGTCATTCCGGGCCGCCGGCGCGCGACCGCGTGCGGCAGGGCGGTATTGTAGCAT
>DASQLJ010000823.1:0-7546 GCA_035630095.1 Longimicrobium sp. | reverse complement strand
CCCCGCGAGCGGATCGAGGCGTTCTGCCGCACCTGGCACATCACCGAGCTCGCGCTGTTCGGCTCGGTCCTGCGCGACGACTTCCGCCCGGACAGCGACGTGGACGTGCTGGTGACGTTCGAGCCGAGGCATCATCCCGGCTTCCGCGGATGGCTCGCGATGGAGGAAGAGCGCGAGCGCATGTTCTCCCGGCCCATCGACCTCGTGGAGAAGTCGTCGCTCACGAACCCGTTCCGCCGCCATCACGTGCTGCACCACCAGGAGGTGCTGTATGCGTATTGACCCGGGCGAGCGGATGAACATCGACGTTCCCCGCGAGCGGATCGAGGCGTTCTGCCGCACCTGGCACATCACCGAGCGCGCGCTGTTCGGCTCGGTGCTCCGCGACGACTTCCGCGCCGACAGCGACGTCGACGTGCTGGTGACGTTCGACCCTGGATTCCGTCCGTCGCTGGACGATTGGCTCGACATGGAGGACGAGCTTGCGGCGGCATTCGGCCGCGAGGTGGATGTGGTCGAGAAGTCGCGCATCGAGAACCCGTACATCCGCCGCCACGTGCTGCATCACCAGGAGGTGCTGTATGCGGCCTGACCATGGCGAGCAGATGAACATCGACGTACCGCGTGAGCGGATCGAGGCGTTCTGCCGGAAGTGGCACCTCACCGAGCTCGCGCTGTTCGGCTCGGTGCTCCGCGACGATTTCCGTGATGACAGCGACGTCGACGTGCTGGTGACGTTCCAGCCCGGCATCCGGCGGTCGCTGTTCGACCGCGCGGCCATGATCGACGAGTTGACGGAGATCTTCGGGCGGGACGTCGATCTGGCCGAGAAGGCGCAGATCGTGAACCCGTTCATCCGGAAGCACGTTCTGGCCGAGAACCGCGTGATCTATGCAGCCTGACGACCGCACGGCCGCGCACCTGTGGCACATGAGCGACGCGTTGAGCCGCCTCGCGCGTTACGTGGAGGGTCGCACGCGGACCGACATGGACACCGCCGAGCTTTTGGAGGATGGCGTCGTGCGTCGCCTGACGGTCCTGGGCGAAGCTGCGGGGCGAGTCGGCGAGGCGTTTCGCCAGCGCCACCCGGAGATCCCGTGGAGCAGCATCGTCGGCCTGAGGGTCACCCATCGGTACGACCGGGTGAACCTCGACGAGGTGTGGACGGTTGCGACCGAGGACGCGCCACGGCTGCTCCTTCAGGTCCAGGCGTTGCTGGCGGAGCTCGAAGGCGATCCCGGCTCGGCGGTTTCTTGATACAGCCATGGTAAACGATGATCCTGGTGATCGACAACTACGATTCCTTCACGTGGAATCTGGTGCAGTACCTGGGCGAGCTGGGGGCCGAACTGGAGGTTCGCCGCAACGACGAGCTGACGGTGGACGAGATCGAGGCGATGGCGCCGGAGCGCATCGTGATCTCGCCCGGGCCGTGCACGCCCAACGAGGCCGGCGTGTCGGTGGAGACGATCCGGCGGCTGGGGCCCACCACGCCGATCCTGGGCGTGTGCCTGGGCCACCAGTCCATCGGCGCGGCGTACGGCGGCGACGTGGTGCGCGCCGGGCGGGTGATGCACGGCAAGACCAGCCCCGTGCGCCACACCGGCGAGGGGATCTTCCGCGGCGTCCCCACGCCGCTCACCGTGGCCCGCTACCACTCGCTGGTGATCGAGCCGAGCACCCTCCCCGACGCGCTCCAGGCGGTCGCGTGGACGGACGAGGCCGGGTGGGAGACGGAGATCCAGGCGGTGCGCCACCGCGAGCACCCGGTGTGGGGCGTGCAGTTCCACCCCGAGTCCATTGCCAGCGAGGCAGGGAAGGACATCCTGCGCAACTTCCTGGAGCTGAGATGACCTTCCGCCGGGCCGCGCTCGCCGCGGCCGTTCTTCTGCTGGCCGCGCGGCCGCTCGCCGCGCAGGACGTGCGCATCTCGGGCGACGACCGCTCGCCCGCGGCCGAGCTGGCGCGCGCGATCGTCGCGCGCGGCAACTACCTGCGCATCGACCGCGACACGGTGCTCCCCGCCACCTTCCGCGCGCCCGGCGACGTGGTGATCTACGACGCCGACGTGCGGCTGGAGGGCACCATCGAGGGGAGCGTGGCCGTGATCGGCGGCCACTTCTTCGTCCGCCCGCGCGCGGTGGTGCGCGGCGAGGTGGCGCTGGTGGGCGGCGAGATCTACACCTCGGCGCTCGCCACCACCGGGCGCGTGCTGGAAACCAGCCCCGGCGCGCGGGTGGCGATGCCCGGCGACACCGCCTTCCGCGACACGGCCACCTACGCCGTCGACATCGCGGCGCCGATGCGCCCGCGGCTGCTCTCCATCTCCACCCGCCCGCTCCCCACCTACGACCGGGTGAACGGGCTCACCCTCACGGCCGGGGCGGTGATCCTCCCCACCCGCAACGACAGCGGGCCGCGGGTGAACCTGTGGGCCTCGTACCGCTTCGAGAACCCCGACAAGCCCGGCGGCGGGGTGCGCGTCGCGGTGCCGCTCGGCATCCAGAACGTGCAGCTCGAGGCGGAGGCGTCGCGGGCCACGCGCACCAACGACGCCTGGCAGCGCGGCGACCTCTCCAACTCGCTCTCGGTGCTCACCACCGGCCGCGACTACCGCGACTACTACGACGCCGACCTGCTGCAGGTGATGGTGGCGCGCCCCGTGGGCAAGCCGCTGATCGTGGGGGAAAGCTGGCTCAACCCTCGCGCCGGCGTGCAGTGGGAGCGCGCCCGCTCGCTGCGCGAGAAGCACGTCTTCTCCATCTGGCAGAGCCGGGACAAGGACCGCGACAACCCGCCGGTCGCCGAGGGGACGATCACCTCCGCCTTCGGCGGCGCCGAGCTGCGCATGATCGGCCGCGTGTCGCAGTTCACGGCCAGCGCGCAGGTGGAGCAGGCGTTCGGCGGCGACGCGGCCGCCGACTTCACCCGGGTGTCGGGCGACGCCACCTACACGACGATCGCGTTCCGCACGCATACGCTCGCGGTGTATCTCCGCGGCGCGGCCCCGCTGGGCGGCGGCGCCCCGGCGCAGCGCTACCAGATCCTGGGCGGGCCGGCCACCATCCCCACCCGCCGCGTGGCGCACTTCCGCGGCGACCACCTGGCGTTCGTGGACGCGCGCTACAGCATCCCGCTTCCCGTGATGGTGCCGTTCGTGGGGATGCCCAGCCTGGTGGGTGCCTACGTGGCCGGCGCCGCCTGGACCGGCGACCACTCGCCGCCGTGGACGCAGAACGTGGGCGCCGGCCTCGGCTTCCGCTTCGCCAGCGCCATCCTCTACGCCGACCCGCGGCAGGGTCTCGGCAAGGCGCGCCTGATCGTGACGGCGGCGGTCCCACGGGTGTTCTGATCGAAGTGGGGGGGGAGGACGCTTTCGACGGGGCCGCTTGCGCGGCCCCGTCTGTTTCCGGCGTGGTACGAACGATTCAGGGCCGCGCGGCGGATCGTCGCCGCACCTGTCGTAAACACTTGCAGCTCGCTAGGTTGGTTTCACTCCCCGACGCCGGGCCCAGGAAGCCTCCCCCGGGACTCCCTCCGCTCCCGACTCGGACCCGTTCGGACGCCGCGCCTGATCGCGCACCAAACAAGGGGCTCCCGTGGCCCAGAAGCTCATCCTCGTCTGCGACGACAACGACGACAACCGCGTGGTGTTCAAGGCCGTGCTCGAGCACGCCGGGTTCGCCGTGGTTCTCGCCGAGGATGGCCTCGAGGCGATGGAACAGGCCCGCGCGTTCACGCCCTCTCTGATCCTGCTCGACCTGATGATGCCCGGCGCCACCGGGTGGGAAGCGGTCGCGCGGCTCAAGGCCGATCCCGTCACCCACCAGATCCCGGTGGTCGCGGTGAGCGCCGACATGCACGTGAACCACCAGGCGCTGCAGCGGGCCGGCTTCTGCGCCTTCGTGCCCAAGCCGGTGCTGCCCAAGGAGCTGCTCGACGCCGTGGAGCGATGCCTGGAGCAGCTCGAGGCGGACGCCGCCGTGCAGTGGGTCAAGCTCCCCGCCTACGGCAGGAATACGCTGTAGCCTTTCGGCGCCGTTGACGGAGACAACCTGTTCGCCGGGTGATTTCCAGCAGGCCGGGAGTTCGGCGGACCGGGTGAGGCGGACCCTCGCATGAACTTTGCGCGGCGTCGGCTCTGCCCTGATCGACCGTCAACCCCTGCCTGGAGAGACGTTCCCATGCGGAAAAGCCTCGCATTCCTCGCCGCGCTCGTGCTCTGTGCCGCCCCGGCCGCCGCGCAGATCTCCGGCCCCTCGGCCCCGGCCGACGCCCCGGCTCCGGCGGCTGTCCAGCAGGCGGCGCCCAAGCCGGCCCTCTTCCCCACGGCGGACGAGGTGCGCGAGCAGGTGCGCGCGAACGAAGACGCACAGGGCTCCCGGTCCGCGAAGTTCCAGCAGAGCCAGAACTTCCTGTACCTGGTCGCCGCGATCGTGGTGGGCGTGGTCATCGCCGCCGTGATCCTGGACTGATCGCCCCGTCCGTCAGAAGAAAGCAGGGCCCCGCGCCGAATCCCGGCGCGGGGCCCTCCTCTTTCTTCCGCGCGGAGACCGCCGTCCCGGACCACCGTCGCGTTCGCTTGTCCGCACCGGGACGGGGATCTAGTCTTGAGGCCAGTCTCTTTCCGCCGCCCAACCAGCCTGGCGAACGCGTGCGCCCCACATCTTCCGATTTGCCGAGGCCCATCTGGCGAGCGCGGCTGGCGATCGCCGCGGCCGCCCTGCTCGCCGCGACCTCCGTGCAGGCGCAGCGCGCGCCCGCGTGGCCCGACGCGCTGCTCACCCGAACCCAGGCGCTCGCCCTCGTCCAGGGCCTGAACGCCGAGATCCTGGCCAGCCGCAGCGCGACCGCGTCGCTGGAGAAGTGGTGCGGGGACCACGCGCTGGCGCGTGAGCCGCGGGTGGTGGCGGAGGTGCTGGCAGGGGAGACACGCGCGCCGACTACGGAGCAGCGCCAGCGTCTACGGGTGGATTCTGGCGACGTGGTGCGGTATCGCCGGGTGCGCCTCCGCTGCGGCGGCCACGTCCTTTCCGAGGCGGAGAACTGGTATCTCCCCGGGCGGCTGACGCCGGAGATGAACCGCGCGCTGGAGACGGGTGACACGCCCTTCGGCCGCGTGGTGGCGCCGCTGGAGCCCTACCGGCGGACGTTCGCGGCCCGGCTCCTCTGGTCGCCGCTGCCCGAGGGGTGGGAGCGCGCGTCCCGCCGCGTTCCGCCGTGCCGGAGCTCGGGCCCGCTGGCCATCCCGGCCGCGCTGTTCGAGCACCGCGCCCTCGTGCTCGGCCGCGACAACCAGCCCATCGCGGAGGTTCGCGAGGTGTATCAGGGCGGGTTGCTGGCGTTCGCCCCACCCGGCCCCTGCTGAAACCCGCCGGGCGGATGACGGCGGATGCGTGTGATACCGCGTCCGAAAGTTGGTGCCGGGGCCCGAAACGGAAGAGCCGGGTGCGGGCGTGTCCCTCCGCTGCGCTCCGGGCCGGGCTTCGCGCGCCGTAGGCAACGATACCGCCGTTGCCAACGGCGCCGAGCCGCCGCCGCGCCACGGCCCCGGCTCGTTCCCTCGATGATGGACGCGGGCGCGCCGGCGTCTCGGCCCTCCGGGCGCGAATCCCTCACGCAACCGCCGCTCGCGGGACGGAGTTCGTGGGATCCGTATGAGTCTCTCCTCCCCGCCCGACGCGGAGCGCGCACGCAGAAAAACAGGGCCCCGCGCCGTGAATTCCGGTGCGGGGCCCTGCTTTCATCCGCCGAGCGGTGACGGCCTACGGCTTCGCAACCGCCTGTGCGGCCAGCGCGGCCTCGATGCGCTCCAGCCGCGCGCGCAGCGCGGCGTTCTCGCGCTCCAGCGCATCGATGCGGGCCGCCTGCGCCAGGGTGCGCGTGTCCAGCGCCTGCACGCCGGCCAGCGCCACCCCGTCCGCGTCCACCGTGGGGATCGACGTCGCGCTGGGCCCAAGGCGGAAGGCGCCGTAGAACGCCTGGGCGGTCGGGCCCAGGTGGCGGACGGAGCCGCGCTCGTCGTTGTACGACCACGTCATCATCGGCACGTTGCGCAGGCGCGCCAGGATGTCCTCGCCGTCGATGTGCGCGAACGCGTGCTTGCGGTTCACGTCGGAGTTGTTGGTCCACACGCCGCCGCCGCTCAGGTACGCGCCGGTGCTGGTGCTGATCACCGCGTCGCTCTGCCCCCAGTTGCTGACGCTGGAGCCGGACTGGATCGTCACGCCCGTGCTCAGGTTGCTGCTGGTGAAGATCCGGAACCCGCCCGACACGCGCCAGTTGGCCGAGTGGTTCACGCCGGCGCGGAGCGTGTCGACCGACGAACGGTCGGAGAAGACGAACGAGCCCTGGCGCGCGTTGGTGTGGGCGTGGTAGCCCATCGCCACCGAAGCCGCGCCCGAGGCGGTGTTGTCCTCGCCCACGGCGAAGGAGGACTGCTGGGCGGCCGTGCTGCGCAGGCCGAACGCCACCGCGTTGCTGGCGCTGGCGCGCACGTCCTGGCCGATCGCCACCGAGTAGTCGCCGATGTTGGCCGCGTCCCACTGGGTGCCGTTGATCCCGCCGGCGCGGAAGGCCCCCTTCCTGGGGTACCACATCATGCGCGTGCCCGCGCCCTCGGCCGGGATGCCGGTGCCCGAGCCATCGCCGTCGTAGACGCCGCCCCACAGGGCGCCGCCGTCCACGTTCACGCGGAAGAGGCCCATGCCTCCCGCGCTCACCGCGAACGCCGAGTCGGGGGTCTGGGCGGCGGCCGGCGCGGCCGCCAGGAGCACCGCCGCGGCGGCGATCGGGAAACGAAGCAAACGGTTCATCGGCGTATGTCCGTGGAAGGGATTCAGGGGATCTGGATGGAGAACGCCTTGCCCGACACGTTCAGGCTGCCGTCGCTCACCGACACGGCACGGGTGGCCACGGTGGCCCCCTGGACCTGCGTGCCTCCGCTCACGACCAGGGCGGCCACGCGTCCGTCCAGCAGGGCGCCGCTGCCACGCATCCACAGCGTGCCGCCGCTCACCGTGCCCACGGCGTCCACGTTGCCCCAGGTGGTGAGCGTGAACGCGTTCAGCGCCAGCGAACTGCCGAAGCCCACGCGCAGGTTGGTGATCGCGGCGGCGCCGGTCAGCACGGGCATCCGGTGGCTCGCCAGCAGCGAGTCGGCCGGGATCGAGACGGTGCTGGCCGAGTCGGGCACCACGCCGGTGCTCCAGTTGCCGGCGGTGGTCCAGGCGCTGTCCACCGCGCCCGTCCACACCTGGTCGAGCAGCGGGCCGGTGTAGTCGGCCATGGGGGCCGACACGTACACGCTGAAGACGAAGGTGCCCACGGTGGGCTCCACGTTGAACTGCCAGCTGTGCGCGGCGGAGATCTTGTACGGGGTGAGGATCTCGCCGTACGAGTAGTAGGGCTGGTTGGCCTGGGTGAAGGTGTCGAACCCGTCGGGGTTCGCCAGGCTCACGTCGCCGCTCCCCGAGGTGACCACGGGAACCTGGGAGAAGAACACCCGCACGGGGTCCACGGTGCTCCCGTCGGTGGTGCCGATGGT
>DASQLJ010000822.1:0-2989 GCA_035630095.1 Longimicrobium sp. | reverse complement strand
ACCGGCGCCCCCGCCATCGGCGCGCCGAAGAGGTAGCGGCCGCCCACGGTGGTGCGCACCGGCTGCCCGGCGAAGCGCGGCTCGCGGGTGGAGGTGAGCTCCACCAGGAACTCCGGCGGGCGGTACTCGGCCACCTGGTAGCCGGTGCTCCCCAGGGTGCGCCACTTCCCCTCGCGCTTCGCCTGGATCTCCACGCCGTACTGCCCCAGCGGCAGGTCAGGCCCCAGCCGCAGCGTGCGGTCGGCCGTGCCGAAGCGGCTGAGCGCGACCACGGTGTCGAGCAGCATGGCGCCCTCGCGCCCCGTGAAGCGCCAGCGCAGCGAGTCGCCGGGCCCCGGCGCGGCCAGGCCGCCGAGCGGGCCGCGGCGCACGATCGCCTTGGCGTACACCGGCTCGCCGGGGCGGTAGATCCCGCGCTCGGTGAACACCGCCCCCGCCGCGGGCGCCCGCTCCTCGCCCCACGCGTTGTAGATGCCGAACTGGTAGGGAGACAGGTCGGGATCGTACTCGTTGATCCCCACCACGGCGCGGTCGTCCCCGCTCCGGGCGGAGACGTATCCCTCGTCCGACGACGAGCCGCACCACGCGTCGCACCCCTCGTCTTCCCGCGCGCGCTCGCGCACCGGGCGGAAGCCGGAGAGCACCGCGATCCCGCGCCCGTCCGTGCGCCCCGAGGCGCGGACGGCGCCGCTGGTGTCGTGCAGCGCCACCTCCACTCCCTCGCGGGCGCGGCCGTCGTCCACGCCGGTCACCCACACGGTCGCCTGGTCCACCCCCACCCGCGCGTGCACGGCCAGGTCGGTCACCTGCACCAGCGCCATCGGCTGGCCGCCGGACTCCGTGGTGTCCACGCCGCGGCCGCCCACGCGCACGGCCAGCAGCGTTCCCCCGCGCTGCCGTGCATCGGGGAGGCGCACGCCGGTGATGCCGCTGCGGTCCCGCGCGGTGCGCACGGGGATCCGCCGGCGCTCGGCCGAGGGCGCCAGCTCGCTCCATCCCGCGTTCCACCCGCCCCAGCCGCGGCTCAGGAACCGGGCCTCCATCCGCTCGGGGACGGTGGCCACGGCGACCAGCAGCGTATCGACGTTCACGTGCTGCACCGCCAGCGTGCCGTAGCCCTTCCGCTCCACGATCATCCGCCCGTGCGGGTAAACGACGGAGGGGGGGACGCCGGGGGTGGCGAAGCGCGTGGCGAAGGGCGCGGCCAGCCGCTGGCGGAAGTCGTCCGTCAACGCCGCGTCCACCGTGATGGTGTAGGCGGTGCGCGGGGCGAGGCGCCCCTCCAGCACCCAGTGGTCGGAGGTGGCGGCGCTGTCGCGCACGGTGAAACGGCGGCCGGGGCCCAGGCGCACGTGGCGGAGGACGTCGGTGCCGCGCACGGGGGTGGAGAAGAGGATCTCGGCCGGGCCGTAGTGGCAGCCGCCCTCCCGCGGGCACCCCGCGCGGAGCACGCGCAGCGGCCCGTAGGTGGAGAAGCTCCAGCGCACCGCGGTGCCGGCCACGCTGTCCAGCCGCGCGGGGAGGATCAGCGCGGCGGCGCACCCCGGCGGCAGCGGGCGCGCGGGGGTGAGCTCGGCGACGCGGCGCAGGTCGCGGGTGCTGTCGTTCCCCGTCGACCCGAAGTAGCGGAACCACTCGGGGTCGTCCGTGCCGATCGGGCGCTGGCGCACCAGGCGCAGCGGCACGCTGCCGGCGCCGCCCGGGCAGGTCGCGGCCAGCTCCACCTCGGCGTGCGACAGCAGGTCGCGGGGCTCGGCCTCGCTGCTCAGCAGCACGCGGAAGCGCGGCGACGGCGGAAGGAACCGCGGCTCCGAGTTGGGGCCCACGGGGTCGCCCGCCAGCATCCGCGCGCGCGCCACGCGGAAGGTGAAGCGGTGCGGCTTCGGCAGCCGGCTGCCGTCCATGGCGCTGAAGCCGCCGCCGATGGTCACGCGGTAGCTCCGCCCCGGCTCGAGCGGCTCGGCGGGGGTGAAGCGCAGCGTCACGGGGTCGCGCCACTCGGCCTTCCCCCTCACGCTCGGCGAGATGCGGAACACGTCGTCCGCGTCCACCACCTCCTCCAGGCCGCCGGCCACGGGGCGGTCGAAGGTGACGGTGATCACGGCGTCGGGATCGCCCAGCCCGTCGGGCGAGTTGCGGAGGATGCCCAGGTCGGGCACGGGGGGTTGTGACGCACGAACGGAGCGGTACGCGAAGAACCCGGAGACTCCGAGCACCGCGAACAGCGCGAGAGCAGCCCTACGCATGGGAGGGAAGCCAACGTCAGGAGGGTGGGGACGCGACCTGCAGTACCGGAAGGTACGTGTGGATAGTACGCCTTGGACAGGATTTTCGTTTCACCCTCCCAGCCGCGTCCCGCGGAGAGCACCGCGGCCTATCTACCGCCCCGCCCAAACGTTGTCTCGCACCCCCCTCGGAAGGATAACAAACGGAGCGCAGATGTTCGAAATCGAGCCGCGATGCTGCCGTCGCCGCAGTCGAGCCTCGCGCAGTTTGCGAGGCTTTTCGTAGTTGTTGCTGCGGCTTCAGCCGCCGGTGCCGTTCAAGCCGCCTCGTCGTCGGCCGTCATCGTCAACTGCGTTTATCAGATGGAGAATTCCTCGATTTCATCCCTGATCTCAGGGTTATTGTCCACTTTCAAAATTTCGATCCTAATCACATGCCGATCCCGCAGCACCGGGCGCGAGCATCGATGCGAGCAAGCGGATCGGCCCGCCCTCGCCGCGCATGGCCGTCTGCAACACTCCGCTGACTCTTTTCCGCTAACTCCGCTGACTCTGCGTGAAACCGCCGTTCGGATTTCGGCGGATCGCCAAGCCTACGCCACGCGCGCCTCGGCCTGCGCGGGGAGGTCCTTGCCGCGCGGGAGGGTGAGGGTGAAGACGGAGCCGACGCCCTCGCCGCTCTCCACCGTCAGGTCGCCCTTCATCGCGCGGGCCAGGTCGCGGCTGATGGACAGGCCCAGGCCGGTGCCCTCGCTGCTGCGCGT
>DASQLJ010000821.1:0-5501 GCA_035630095.1 Longimicrobium sp. | reverse complement strand
GCCATGGCGCGGCGGCGGCTCGGCGCCGTTGGCAACGGCGGTATCGTTGCCTACGGCGCGCGAAGCCCGGCCCGGAGCGCAGCGGAGGGACACGCCCGCACCCGGCCGTGCCGTCAACTGCTCCGGCACCGGTTTTTCGCGATCCGTATCATATCACACCATGCAGACGCCGATGCCCATTCCGAACCGGATGCGCGTGACGGGCGCGCGGGCGGGCGCGCGGTGACGGCGGCCGGGTCGCCGGGCTCGGCCGCGTTCCGGGCGGGGAAGGCGGTGCGCGACGTGATGGCCGGCGCCCTGGGCTCGGCCGCGGCGGCGTGGCGCCCCGCGGAGGACGCGTTCGCGGCCGCCGGGCGCAGGCTGCACGGCCGCTGGCACGCGTACGACGCGCTGCACCGCGTGGTGATGGAGGTGCTCGCGCGCCGCCGCGCCGGCCCGGTGTTCCGGCGCATGCGGCTGGGGCCGGTGACGGTGTGGGGCGACGTCGCCCATTTCAGCTTCGGCACGGCCTACTACCAGCGCCGGGGCTACGAGCGCGAGACGGTGGAGCTGATGGCGCGGGTGGTGCGGCCCGGCGGCACCGTGGTGGACGTGGGGGCGAACCACGGCTTCTTCACCGTGCTGCTGGCCCTGCTGGTCGGCGAGGGCGGCCGCGTGGAGGCGCTGGAGCCCAACCCGGTGGTGGCCGCGGCGCTGGACGAGGTGCTCGGGCGCAACGGGGTGGCGGAGCGCGTGTCGGTGCACCCGCTGGCCCTGTGCGACCGCGCGGACGGCACGGCCGAGTTCTTCGTGGCGGTGAGCGAGGTGAACGACGGGCTCTCGTCGCTGCTGGTGTCGCCCGCCGCGCTGGAGCACGGCGTGATCAGCCGCGACCACTCGATCCAGGTGCGCACCGACACCTTCGACGCGTTCGCGGGCCGGCTGGGCCTGGGGCGGGTGGACCTGGTGAAGATCGACGTGGAGGGGGCCGAGGCGATGGTGGTGCGCGGAATGGCCGGAACGCTGGCCGTTGCGCCCCCCCGGCGCATCGTGTGCGAGACGGTGCCCGACGGCGAGGCGATGCGGCTGCTGCTGGCCGCCGGCTACACCGCGCGGGCGCTGGACGTGACCGACACGGGGATCGGGAACTACCTGTTCACCGCGCGCGATGCCGGCTGAGCCCCGCCCGGCGCTGCGCGCGCTGTTCGTCAACACGGGGATCCTGGGCCACCGCTCGGTGGCGCACGTGATCGACGCGGCGGTGCGGGCGCAGCGCGGGATCGAGCCGGTGCGGATGGACCTCGCCGCCGGCCTCTCCACCCGCGACCGGGTGGTGCGGCGGCTGCTGACGCTGGGCCCGCGCCCCGCGTCCGCCGCGGGGGCGCTCACGGCGGCCCGCTTCCGGCACGAGCTGAACGCCGGGCTCACCGCCGAGCGCCGCATCCGCGCGCTGGAGCGGCGGGGCGAGCGCTTCGACGTGATCCACTTCCACACGCAGGCGGCCGCGTGGGCCGCCCTGGGCCGCATGCGCCGCACCCCGTCGGTCGTCTCCATCGACATCACCCAGCGCCTGGCCATGCTCGAGGCGCCCCGCGGGCTGGCGCGCCGCGACTACGCGCCCAACGCCGCGTGGGACCGGCGCGTCTTCCGCGCGGCCGCCGCGATCGTCTCCACCTCGCGCTGGGCGGCGGACGACCTGGCGCTGGAGCTGCCGGAGTGCGCCGGGCGGGTGCACGTGATGCCGTACCCCGTGCCGCTGGAGGGCTTCGACGCGGCGTGGGCGGAGGAGCGGCGTCTTCGTTCGATCGGGGACCCGGTGCGGGTGCTGTTCGTGGGCGGCGACTTCGGGCGCAAGGGCGGGGCGGAGCTGCTGGCGGCGTGGCGCGCGGCGGATCTCGGCTCATCCGCGCGGCTGACGCTGGTGACCGAGTCGCCGCTGGACGAGGCGGCGCTCCCGGCCGGCGTGGACGTCCGCCGCGGGGTGCGCGCCTACACGCCGGCGTGGTTCGCGCTCTGGCGCGAGGCGGACGTGTTCGCGCTCCCCACTCGCGGCGAGGCGTTCGGGATGGTGTTCCAGGAGGCCGCGGCGGCCGCGCTCCCCAGCATCGGCACGGCCATCAACGCCATCCCCGAGATCGTGGCGGACGGCGAGACCGGGATCCTGGTGCCCCCCGGCGACGTTCCCGCGCTGGCGGAGGCGCTGCGGGCGCTGGTGTCATCCCCCGAAAAACGGAGCACGATGGGCGCGGCGGCGCGGCGGCACATCGAGACGGCGGGGTCGGTCGCGCGCTACGGCGAGCGGCTGGCGTGGCTGATCCGCACGGTGGCGGAGGGCGCCCGTGGCTGAGCCGCGCGTGGCCGAGAGCAGCGCCTACCGCAAGCCCACGGCGCTGGAGGGGCTGGGCGCGCGCCTGCGCGGCGTGCTCCCGGACGGGCCCGTGCGCCGCTGGCTGCGCGCCGTCTACCGCGCCGCCATCCGCCTGCGCACCGGCGGCAGCGTGACCGCGCGCCTCCCCGGCGGCGAGGCGGTGCGCCTCCTCCCCGAGTACCGCTTCGTCACCTGGAACGGGGCGGAGTACGAGGCCTTCCGCGCCGCCGTCTCGCCCGGCGCGGTCGCGCTGGACGTGGGGGCCAACGTGGGCGCGTACACGCTGCTGCTGGGCGGCTGGGTGCGCCCGGGCGGGCGCGTCTTCGCCTTCGAGCCCGCGCCCGAGGCGTTTGCCGGGCTGACGCGGCACGTGGAGCTGAACGGCCTGGGGGATGGGGTGACGTGCGTGCGCGCCGCCGCCGCCGCGCAAACGGGCACGGCGACGCTGGCGGTGGATGGGCTCAGCGGCGCGAACCGGCTGGACGCGTCGGCCGCCGGCGAGCGGGTGGAGACGGTGACGCTGGACGACTTCTGCCGCCGCGAGTCGGTCCGCCCGTCGTTCATCAAGATCGACGTGGAAGGCGCCGAGCTGGACGTGCTCCGCGGCGCGCGCGAGACCATTCGCGCGGCGGGTGACGGGCTGGCGCTGTTCGTGGAGATGCACCCGACGATCTGGGCGGAGATGGGGATCGGCGCGGCGGACGTGTGGGCGGAGCTGGAGGCGCAGGGCCTGCGAGCCGTCCCCCTGCGCGACGGCGTGGACGACCCGTGGGCGCTGGAGGGCGAATGCCTGCGGCTGGTGAGGAGGTGACGATGGGCACGTCCATCGAGATCGGGATATGCCGATGAGCACGTCGGTCGAGATCCGGGTTCTCCGCTCCACGCCGCGCACCCGGCCGCTGGTGGCGTTCGCCGCGGTGGTGATGGCGTCGTCGGCGCTTCCGTGGCTGTTCGGCCGCGCCGTCGGCTATTTCGCGAGGAGCGCGGCGAGCGACGCCGGCACCGCCGCGATGTTCGCGCTGACGTACGCGATGCCCGCGCTGCTGCTGGCGCCGCTCGCCGCCTTCGCGCTGCTGTTCCGATCGATGCGGCGCGTTGACCGGTTGGGGATGGGCACGCTGGTGGGGGCGTACGCCGTGTGGATCATCCCCGCGATGGTCGATGCCAGGACCTTCGCGGCGGAGACCCGGCTCAGCGTGGCCCGGTTCGAGGCGATCGCCGGCCCGCCCCGGCGAGCGGTTCGCGCCGACCCCGTCCTTGCCGCGCGCGCGGCGGCCGCCGCCGGCGAGACCAGCTTCCTCACGGTGTCGGACTTCGACGCGCTCTCCGCCATCCCGAACGCGTGCCTGTGGCAGCGGTTCGGGCTGCGAAAGATCAGCGCGACGGCCGACGTGGCGCTCCCGGGGCAGGCGCGCTTCCGCAGGCGCGCGCGGGCGTTCGCCGTGCGCTACAACGCCACGATGGCCGCGGCGCTGGGCCTTTCGCGCGCGGAGATGGAGCGCACCGGCGGCTGTGTCCCCCGGTATCTCGGTGAATGGCCGGCCGAAGCCGGGGGCGTCCGCCGATGAGCGACGCCCCTCCGCCGGCGCGCTGAGCCGATGCGCATCCTCTTCGCGAACGACGGGATCGGCGATGCCGGCGGGGTGCAGACGTACCTGGCGGCGGTGATGCCGGCGCTCGCCGCGCGCGGCCACGCCGTCGCGCTCCTCCACTTGGACCCGCTGCGGGGGGGAGAAGGGACGCCGGCGCCGGAGGGGACGCCGCACTTCTGCATCGGCGAGCGGGGGGTGGAGGAGGCGCTGGAGGACGCGCGGGCGTGGGCGCCGGATGTCGTCTTCTCGCACAACCTGCGGCCGCTGGAGGTGGAGCGGCGGCTGCTGGACGCGTGGCCGGTGGTGAAGATGATGCACGGCTACTTCGGCACCTGCATCGGCGGGCAGAAGACGCACCTGTTCCCGGTGCCGGAGCCGTGCGGGCGCACGTTCGGCCCGGCGTGCCTGGCGCTCTACGTGCCGCGGCGCAACGGGCGGCTGAGCCTGCCGTACATCCGCGAGCAGTGGCGCTGGGCCAGCGAGCAGAACGCGCTCTTCGCCCGCTACGCCGCCGTGGTCACCGCCAGCGGCCATATGCGCCGCGAGTACGTGCGCAACGGCGTGCCGGAAGATCGCGCCCACGCCGTCCCGCTCTTCTCCACCCTCGCCCCGGCGGACGAGCCGGCGCCGGCGCCCGACGCCTTCCGTATCCTCTTCCTGGGCCGGATGACGCGGCTGAAGGGCGGCGACCTGCTGATCCGCGCGGTGGCCGACGCCTCTGGCCTGCTGGGGCGCGCGTTGCCGGTGACCATGAGCGGCGACGGCCCGCAGCGCGCCGAGTGGGAGGCGCTGGCGCGCGAGCTGAACGTGGTGGCGGACTTCCCCGGCTGGGTCGACGCGGAGGCGCGGCTGCGGCTGATCCGCCGGTCGTCCCTGCTCGCCGTGCCCAGCGTGTGGCCCGAGCCGTTCGGCCTGGTGGGGCTCGAAGCCGCCTCGCAGGGCGTCCCCGCCGCCGCCTTCGACGTGGGCGGCATCAGCGAGTGGCTGGCGGACGGCGACAACGGCCGCCTCGCCCCGGGCGACCCGCCGCGCGTGCAGGGTCTGGCGGACGTGTTGATGTGGGCCGCGAGCAACTCCGGTGCCCTCGCCGCCATGCGCCCCCGCGCTCTCGCCGCCGCCCGGCGGATGTCGCTGGAGACGCACGTGGCGCGGCTGGAGCAGGTGCTGACGCGGGCGGCCGGCGTGGCGGTCGGGACGGATGGTTCTCCGTCGCCCTCGAGGCCGACATGAGAACCGTGCGCGACGTGGGCACCGTGCGCGCGTCGCGGGGGATTGCGACGATGCGGGTCGTGAGCGCGTCGCGGGCGATTGCGACGATGCGGGTCGTGAGCGCGTCGCGGGGGATTGCGACGATGCGACTGAAGTCGCGGCTACAACGGCACACAGTCCGCCTTCGCGGACTTCTCGTGGCGGACGCGGCGGTGCGCCATGCGGCGGGCGAGCGAGTGTGCGAGAGAGTGTGCGAGAGAGTGTGCGTGCGGGTCGTGAGCGCGTCGCGGGGGATTGCGACGATGCGACTGAAGTCGCGGCTACAACGGCACACAGTCCGCCTTCGCGGACTT
>DASQLJ010000820.1:0-2904 GCA_035630095.1 Longimicrobium sp. | reverse complement strand
CTCGTCGAGAGCCTCGTCGCGCGCGCCGAGTCGTCTGGCTGCGAGGCGATCGCCGTGACGCTCGACACCACGCTGCTCGGCTGGCGCGCGCGCGACCTGGACCTGGCGTATCTCCCGTTCCTGCGGGGGAAGGGGATCGCGCAGTACGTGAGCGACCCCGTCTTCCTCGACAGCCTGCGCAACCCCGCGCCGCCCGCCGCCGGCCAGCCGAAGCGCAAGGTGAACCTGCACAGCCTGGGCGCCTTCGCCGAGCTGACGCGGGCGCACCCGGGGCGCTTCTGGAAGAACCTGCGCAGCGGGGCGCCGCTGGCCGCGGTGCAGCAGTTCATCACCACCTACTCGCGCCCGTCGCTCACCTGGGCCGACCTCCCCTTCCTGCGCGAGCGCACGAAGCTGCCGATCCTGCTCAAGGGCATCCTCCACCCCGACGACGCGCGCCGCGCGCTGGACCTGGGGGTAGACGGCATCATCGTCAGCAACCACGGCGGCCGGCAGGTGGACGGCGCGATCGCCACGCTCGACGCGCTCCCCGCCATCGTGGGCGCGGTGGGCGGCCGCGTTCCGGTGCTGATGGACAGCGGCATCCGCGGCGGCGCGGACGTCTTCAAGGCGCTGGCCTTCGGGGCGCGGGCGGTGTGCGTCGGCCGGCCGTACGTGTACGCGCTGGCGCTGGCCGGCCGCGCGGGCGTGCTGGAACTGCTCCGCAACCTGATCGCCGAGTTCGAGCTGACGATGGGCCTGGCCGGCTGCCGCTCTGTCGCCGAGATCGGCCCGGAGAGCTTGGGCGAGTGAGTGATGAAGAGCGAGAACGTTCGCGTTCGGCCGATTTGAATCCGTGGTCGCGCGCCCGAAGTGGCGAGACTTGACACTCGCTTTGTGCGCTTGTATACTTGAGCGCATCATCCCCGAGGGTAACACCTCGGGCCCCCCTGGTCTGCGGGCCAGGGGGATTTTTTTGCTCTGGAGATACGGTATGGCCCGCTCTGTCGTTTACCTGGTGGACGGATTCAACCTGTATCATTCGCTGCGCGAGCTCGGCAAGATCTGCCATCAGCAGGTGAAATGGCTCGCATCGCAGTGCACCCTGCAGCCAGTGAGCGAAGGCACCACATGACCACGGCAGACGAAGCGCTGGCGGACTTCATCCGCGCCGCGTGCGTTCCGCGCGAATCGTCACACGCATCGGGCACGCTGGACCGCGCCGAGGCGATCCTCGCGGCGCACCCGGAGGTGGCCGGCGCGAGCATTCACGCCGCGGCGCTCTTCGGTGACGATGCGGGGGTGCGGCGCTTCATCGCCGAAGACGCGGTGAACGCGACGGCCAGGGGCGGTCCGTACGATTGGGACGCGCTCACCCACCTCTGCTTCTCGCGCTACCTACGTCTCGATCCCGCGCGCTCCGACGGATTCGTGCGGGCGGCGGAGGCGCTGCTGGACGGGGGGGCGGACGCGAACACTGGCTGGAACGAGACGGGCATCTACCCGAACTGGGAGAGCGCCCTTTACGGCGCCGCCGGGATCGCGCATCACCCGGAGCTGACCCGCCTGCTCCTGGAGCGCGGCGCGGATCCCAACGACAACGAAGTCGTCTACCACACGCCCGAATCCTACGACAACCGCGCCCTCGAGCTGCTGCTGGCCACGGGCAGGCTGACGGCGGACAGCCTGGCGCTGATGCTCGTCCGCAAGCACGACTGGCACGACTACGACGGTGCGAAGCTATTGCTGGCGCAGGGGATGGACGTCAATCACCCGTGGCAGACGGGAGGGCGTCCCCTCCACCACGCCATCCGCCGCGACAACCCGCCGGAGATGATCGAGCTTCTGCTGGACCACGGCGCCGATCCCACCCTGCCCGAGCACGGCCGGTCCGCCGTGGCGCTGGCGGCTCGGCGCGGGCGCGGCGACCTGCTGGCGCTGTTCGAGCGCCGCGGGCTCTCCGTCGACCTGCGCGGCACCGAGGGCCTGATCGCCGCGTGCGCCCGCGACTCGGGGGACGCGGTGCGCTCCATCGCCGCGCAGGAGCCGGACGTCGTCGCCGGAGTGGTGGCCGAGGGCGGCAAGCTGCTGGCCGAGTTCGCCGGGAACGGCAACACCGCCGGCGTCGCCCACCTCCTCGACCTCGGCGTGCCGGTGGACGCGCGATCGGCGGAGGGCGACGGGTATTTCGGCGTGGCGAAGCAGAGCACGGCGCTCCACTCGGCCGCGTGGCGCGCGAGCCACGACACCGTCCGCCTGCTCATCGACCGCGGCGCGGCGGTGGTCGCGCGCGACGGCGCCGGCCGCACCCCGCTGGAGTTGGCCGTGCGTGCGTGCGTCGATTCGTACTGGACCGCCCGCCGCTCCCCCGCGTCCGTCGAAGCGCTGCTACAGGCAGGCGCGTCCCCGGCCGTCATCGACAAGCCATCCGGCTACGCCGAGGTCGACGCACTTCTCCGCCAGCACGGCGGTCTCGCCTGACGCACCGAATCCGATGGGATGAAGTGTTCGGTGGCAGGCGGAACATGCGAGTGGTTCGGTGGCGGAATATGCGAGTGAACTCGCGGCTACAACGGCACACAGTCCGCCTTCGCGGACCTCAACGGAAGCTGCCCCCGCGCCGACGAGCCTCGCGCAGTTTGCGAGGCTTTTCGTAGTTGTTGCTGCGGCTTCAGCCGCCGGTCCCCGGCCCAGCCACCAACTTTCCATCCACGCCGACGATGCCATCCCGCCCGCCGGGCGATAGCTTGGGTCCAGGCGTCGCGCGTGTGCGCTGAGCCGTGAGACGGCCGGATCGGCTGCGGAACCGGGGAAAGGGAACGACCATGGCGGCGGACGAGAGATCGCTCACGCGGGGCTTCTTCCAGGGCTCCATCGACAGCTCCATCCTCTTCCCCTACCCGCGCATCAGCGACGAGGAGGACG
>DASQLJ010000819.1:0-2663 GCA_035630095.1 Longimicrobium sp. | reverse complement strand
CCGCCGCGGTCTCCGGCAGCGCGGCCGGTGCGGGCGCCTGGGCCTGGAGGACCGACGCGTTCGGCTCGTCGTCGGGGCTGTGCAGCGCGCGCTTGAAGTCGCGGATGCCCTTACCCATCCCGCCCGCGAGCTCCGGCAGCCGCTTGGCGCCGAACAACAGCAGCAGAACGCCGAAGATCAGGATCAACTCGAAAGGACCAAGCCCCAGACCCATCATCGCCTTCCTTCCCGTGTCGTTGCGTGCCGGCGGGGAGAAGGCGCCGCGTTCCCGCCCCCTCCCCCGGATCCTCCCCGACCCTCCGACGCGTCAGGGCAGCCCGCGCGCCGGGTCGTCCCTGATGAAGTCGCGGACGATGGCGATCACCTCTTCCTTGGTGAGCGGCTCGTCGAACGCCTGCGTGGCCGCCGCCTGGCGCTCCGACGCGTCGATCACGTCCAGCCCGGTGAGCGTGGCCGCGTCGATGGTCACCGCGCTGGTGCCGTTGAACACCACGTGCTGCGTGTTGCTCTCGGGCGTGGCGCCGCCGTAGATGAGGTCCAGCGCGGCCAGCACCGCGGCCGGCGGGTTGGCGATGTTCCCCGCGCCGCCCGCCGCCCGGGCGCCGCCGCGAACGTAGCCGCTGAAGCGCAGCGTGGCGTCGCCCGGGTTCCGCTGGCGGCGGATGCGGCGGATCTTGGCCGCGTGCCGCGCCTCCACCGAGTGGATGCGCAGCGCGCTCTCCAGCGCGATGTCGGCGTTGTTGTTCCCGTTGATCAGCAGGCGCCCGGCCTGCCCCTTGTACGCACGCACCCCCGTGTCCTCGAACGCCTGCGTGGCCAGCAGCAGGAAGTCGAGCTCGGTGGTGGCGCGGGCGAAGGGGCCGTTCCCCGCGCCGTTGCCGCCGGTGAAGTCGAAGTCGGCCGCGGTGATGGTGACCGGGGTGCCGCCGAACTGCGGGATCACGGCCTTCAGGAAGTCCACGTGCTGCTGCTCGTGCTTCTGGATCTGCTGGAAGGTCTGCTTCGCCGCGTCGGGGATCAGGGCGCGCACGGGGGCGAAGGCGTTGTTCTGCGCCGCCACGGCGCTGGTGCCCAGCACGGCGCGGTAGAACTCGTTCTCCAGGTTCTCCAGGATGAACGCGAAGCGGAGCACGTCCAGGATGTCGGCGGGCGTCTGCGCGAAGGTGTCCCTGGCCAGCGCGGCGAGTGCCACGGGCACCGAGCCCATGGCCAGCCCGGCCGCCAGTCGCGAGCTCATCGAGGCGCCCCGGCGGATGGCGTCGCGCCGCGAGACGAGCCGTTCGGTGATCTCCGGGTCGATCCCGTCCAGTATCGGCTGCTGATTGTCCATCGTCTCGATCTCCTTGCCGATCACGGGTTGGCGGGGAAGAAGTCGGCCGTGGCCACGCCCTGCGCGGCCGTGGGGGCGGCGGTGATCGCGGGGTTGGCCAGCGTGTTGGCGCGCAGCAGCCCGGTGGAGGCCACCAGCTGCAGCGCCACGCCCGCTTCCACCTTCACGTCGCGCCCGGTGCCGTCGATGATGTCGTCGCCCGCGAAGGCGGTGTTGGCGTTGATCCCCGGGGGCGGCGCCACGTCGCGCAGCGCGGCGGCGTGGCGCGCCTCGACCGAGGCGAACTTTCCCGCCAGCAGCAGGTTGCGCGCGTCCTGCAGGTACTTGCCGGCGCCGTTCAGCGCGGCCACGCCCAGGTTCTCGAACGCCCGCGAGAGGTTCAGGATGCTGGTGCGGCTGGAGAGGACCTGGTTCAGCACGTTCAGGTCGATCGAGCCGCGGATGTCGGGGACGGCCTGGCTCCCCAGCGCGGTGCGCACGAACTCGCGGTGGATGATCTCGGTGTTGCGCAGGTCGATGAACAGCTCGCGCTCGTCGGTGCTGAAGCCGCCGAAGGCGCCGCTGCCCACCACCGCGGTGTAGAACGCCGCCTCGAGCTGCTCGTTCAGGTGCACCAGGCGGAAGATCCCCACGTCCGAGCGCAGGTCGAATGACACCCCGGTGACGGGGTCGGGGAGGTTCCCCGGGCCCAGCGGGTTGTCGTCGTCGTCGTCGCTGCAGGCGGTGAACACGCTGGGCAGCAGCATCACCGACCCGCCCGCCATCAGCGTGCGGATGAAGCCGCGACGCGTCGCGGGGAACATCAGCTCTCCCGCGCTGGCGACCACCATCGGTTCGCCCCTCCCCCGATCTTTCTCGGACATGTGGCCCTTCCTCCCTGCTTCCCTGTCTAGCCCCGCTACGTGAGGGAGCGGCCTGACTAGAGAGGCCGTTCCCGGCGCCTACCATGAGTTGGTGGCGCTGCTCCATGCTCACTGCCCGAACGCCGTCCCGTCCCGTCCGTTCCACCCGTCACCACGCGGACGAGCCACGCCTGGGGGCTCGCACGGCCCCTTCCGCGTCCGCCTGCGCAACCGCCGCCCTCCGCCGCGTCCATGCCGTGGAAACGGATGACGCGGCCACGCAAGGCACGCGCCAAACATTGTACAAACCATGTAGCGGTTGAGCATGAAATGCCCCCAACCGCTACATGGTCCGATCGCCCCTGATCTCTTCCCCGTGATACGCGTGGCACCGAAGCGCAGGCGTATCACGGACAGGTCGCCGCACGGGCTCAGCGTTCCCGCCACCGGAGCGGCGCACCGGGGAGCGCGGAGATCAGAAGAAATGCGCG
>DASQLJ010000818.1:0-14759 GCA_035630095.1 Longimicrobium sp. | reverse complement strand
GCTCGGGCTCGGTGATGTACGCGCGCAGGGTGCGCGACTGCCCCAGCACCTTCATCCCGAAGCGGATCACGGTTCCCTCGCCCACGCCTCCCTGCTCCACCTCCAGCCCCGTGAAGTACTTCGGCGGGAGGATGCGCGGATGCCCGTTCCGATAGTCCGCCACGATCCCGTAAACCCGCTCCGCCGGCGCGTCGATGATCGCCGACGCCACCACGCGATATTCCGCCATCTCCCTCATCTCCT
The DNA here is from genome assembly GCA_035630095.1 of Longimicrobium sp. Taxonomy (GTDB): domain Bacteria; phylum Gemmatimonadota; class Gemmatimonadetes; order Longimicrobiales; family Longimicrobiaceae; genus Longimicrobium. Next base: position 14,516 of record DASQLJ010000818.1, on the reverse strand, counting down.
TTCCAGGTTCACGCCCTCCCGGCCCTCCTACGAACGTGCGAACGGAGACGTTTCCGGCGCAATCCTCAATGCCCGGCGTGGGGGAAGCAAGTCGACCGTGAGCACGGGGAGCGGACGCTGGCCGAGCGCCGGCCGGCCCCCTCTCCCCCGGCCCCTCTCCCCCGCTGTCGCGGGAGAAAGGGGTGAACTGCAACTGCACAGGGTCGATGGACAGATTCGCGAGCGAAGCGAGCCCCCGTCCCTCCCCCAGGCTGTTTGGGGGAAGGACAGGCGCTTTCCGGACGCGACGCAGTCGCGCCGGAACGCGCCAGGGAGAGGGCCCGGCGGCGCCGGGACCTGCACGGAATCGTGGATCGACATCGAAGCTCATCCTCGCTGGACCCACCCGCCGCCTGCCGGGTACACGCCGCATCCTCGGAAACCTCCAGCAAACCCGCGCGCCCTCTGCTTGACGCCGCGCGGGGCACGGACGATTCTATACCCATGCGCAAGCTTCTCATCTTCATCGGCGTGCTGCTCGCGGCGCACGTGGCCCTGCTGTTCGTGCGCCCGGGCGGCGCGCAGGAGCCCGCCCCGGCGGCCACGGGCGCCGGGCGGCGCCTGAACGTGGGCGTGGTGTTCGACGTGGGCGGCCGCGGCGACAAGAGCTTCAACGACGGCGCCTACCTGGGCGCCGAGCGCGCCGAGCGCGAGCTGAACGCCCACGTGCGCTTCGTGGAGCCCGGCGAGGGGAGCGACCGCGAGGCCGGGCTGCGGCTGCTCGCCGCGCAGGGGATGGACCTGGTGATCGGCGTGGGCTTCATCTTCACCGACGACCTGACGCTGCTGGCCAAGGAGTACCCCAACGTCCACTTCGCCGGCGTGGACTTCGCCGTGGCGACCGACGACAACGGCAACGTCGTGCAGCCGCCCCCCAACCTCGCCGCCCTCAAGTTCCGCGAGGAGCAGGGCTCCTTCCTGGTCGGCGCGATCGCCGCGCTCACCTCGAAGACGAAGCGCGTCGGCTTCGTGGGCGGGATGGACATCCCCCTGATCCACAAGTTCGAGGCAGGCTACCGCGCCGGCGTGAAGGCCGTGTGCCCCGACTGCCGCGTGATGGCGCAGTACGCCGGCGTGACCCCCGAGGCCTTCCGCAACCCCGGCAAGGGGAAGGAGCTGGCGCTCAGCCAGTACAACCAGGGCGTGGACGTGATCTTCCACGCCTCGGGCTCCACGGGCCTGGGCGTGTTCGAGGCCGCGCGCGCGACGGGCAAGCTGGCCATCGGCGTGGACGCCGACCAGTACGCCGAGGCGCCGGGCTTCGTGCTCACCAGCATGGTCAAGGGCGTGGACAACGCCGTGTACGACGCGATCCGCTGGGTGAAGGACAACCGCTTCCGCGGCGGCGTGTACCAGTTCGGCCTGGCCGAGAACGGCGTGCGCTACGTGTACGACGAGAACAACCGGGCGCAGATCCCCGCCCCGGTGCGCGCCCGGGTGGAGCAGCTCAAGGCCGACATCATCGCCGGGCGCATCCAGGTGCCCAGCACGCGCTGACCCCGTCATCCTCCCCACTCCCACCGTCAGCCCCGCTTCACATGCCTCCTGAACGCACGGCCGCCCCCGTGGTGCGCATGGCCGGGATCGAGAAGGGCTTCGGTTCCGTGCTGGCCAACCGCGAGGCCAGCCTGGAAGTGGGCGCCGGCGAGATCCACGCCCTGGTGGGCGAGAACGGCGCCGGCAAGAGCACGCTGATGCGCATCCTGAGCGGGATGTTCACCCCCGACGCGGGCACCGTGGAGGTGTTCGGCCGCGACGTGACCGGGTGGAGCACCGCCGAGGCGATCGCGGCCGGGGTGGGGATGGTGCACCAGCACTTCATGCTGGTGCCCACGCTCACCGTGGCCGAGAACGTGGCGCTGGGGAGCGAGCCCACCCGCGGCATGCTGCTGGACCGCGACCGCGCGCGCCGCGACGTGGAGGAGCGCAGCCGGACCAGCGGCCTGGCGGTGGACGCGACCCGCCCCGTGTCGGCGCTGTCGGTGGGCGAGGCGCAGCGGGTGGAGATCCTGAAGACGCTGCACCGCGGCGCGAAGGTGCTGATCCTGGACGAGCCCACCGCCGTGCTCAGCCCCCCCGAGGTGCAGGAGCTGTGGGGCGTGCTGCGCGGCCTGCGCGACGGCGGCGCCACCGTGATCCTGATCACCCACCGGCTCGACGAGGTGATGGAGATCAGCGACAACATCACCGTGATGCGCGCCGGGCGGACGGTGGACCACATCCGCACCGCCGACACCACCCCGGCCCACATCGCGCGGTCGATGGTGGGGCGCGAGGTGGCGCTGGCCGCCGAGGCCGACGTCTACCGCCCCCCCGCGCGCGGCCCCGAGGCGCGGCCGGTGCTGGAGGTGCGCGACCTGGTGGTGAGCGCCCACGGCCGCCCCCGCGCGGTGGACGGCGTGTCGTTCGAGGTGCGCCCCGGCGAGATCCTGGGGATCGCCGGGGTGGAGGGGAACGGGCAGACCGAGCTGATCGAGGCGATCGCCGGGCTCACTCTCCCCACCTCCGGCGCGATCGTGCTGAACGGGGCCGACGTGACCGAGAGCCACGTGCGCGCCCGCGGCGACGCGGGGATCTCGCACATCCCCGAGGACCGGCACCGGCGCGGGCTGCTGATGGACTACTCGGTGGCCGAGAACCTGGTGCTGGGCCAGCAGCACCGCTTCCAGAAGGGGATGGCGCTCGACCGCGAGCGCATCGCCCGCAACGCGAGCGAGCAGGTGCGCGCCTACGACATCCGCCCGACCGACCCGGCGCTCCCCGCGCGCGCCCTCTCCGGCGGCAACCAGCAGAAGATCGTGGTGGCGCGCGAGATGATGCGCGACTTCCACCTGCTCCTGGCCGCCCAGCCCACGCGCGGCGTGGACGTGGGCGCGGTGGAGCAGATCCACGACCGCCTGCGCCAGGCGAGGGACGCCGGCAAGGCGATCCTGCTCGTCTCGGCCGAGCTGAACGAGGTGCTGGCGCTGGCCGACCGCGTCGCGGTGATGTACGCCGGCCGCTTCGCGGTGGTGATGCCGCGCGAGCAGGCCAGCGAGGACGTCCTCGGGCCCTACATGACCGGCGCGCAGCGGGAGGCCGCGTGAGCACCGCAGTCCAGCAGACCCCGCCCGCCGCGCCCGAGACCACGGGCGGCACCGCCGCCTCGGCGCTGCGCGGCCGGCTCGAGGAAGCGCTCCTCCCCCCCATCGTGGCCATCCTGGCGGCGATGGTGGTGGGCGACCTCCTGATCCTCTCCTTCGGCCAGTCGCCGGGCGCCGTCTACCGGCTGCTGCTGGAGGGGACGTGGGGGAACGCCTACGGCTTCGGGCAGGTGCTGTACAAGACGACCACGCTCACGCTGACCGGGCTCGCCGTGGCGCTCGCGCTGCGCGCCGGCCTGTTCAACATCGGCGCCGAGGGGCAGCTCGCGGCGGGCGGGTTCATGGCCGCGCTGCTGGGGCTTCTGCTCCCCGCCGGCACGCCCTGGCTCCTCGCGGTGCCGCTCTGCCTCGTCGCCGCGGCGCTGGGCGGCGGCGTGGTGGGCGCCGTCCCCGGGGCGCTGAAGGCGCGCTTCGGCGCGCACGAGGTGATCGTCACCATCATGCTCAACTTCATCGTGCTGGCGCTGCTCAACTGGCTGGTGGCGGCGCACCTGCACGTCCCCGAGACGCTGCACACGCCCGACATCCGCGCCGGCGGGGTGGCGCGGCTGGGGGGGATCTTCACCGGCTCGGCGGCCAACTGGGTGATCCTGGTGGCGCTGGCGGCCGCGGGGGCGGTGTGGTTCTACCTCTTCCGCACCCGCCGCGGCTACGACCTGCGCGCGGTGGGGCTGCAGCCCGACGCCGCCGAGTACGCCGGCGTGCGCGTGGGCGGCGTGTGGATGCGCGCGATGGCGGTCTCGGGGGCGCTCGCGGGTCTCGGCGGGGTCAACTTCGTGCTGGGCTACAAGCACTACTACGAGGACGGCTTCTCCGGCGGCTCGGGGTTCCTGGGGATCGCGGTGGCGCTGGTGGGGCGCAACGACCCCGTGGGCGTGGTGTTCGCCGCGCTCTTCTTCGCCACGCTCTCGCAGGGCGGGCTGGCGATCAACGCCGTGGTGCCCAAGCAGATGGTGGAGGTGCTGCAGGGGGTGGTGATCCTGGCCGTAGCCATCGCCGTGCCCGAGGTACGGCGCCTTCTCCGCACCCGCGCGCGGAGGGCCTGAGCCATGATCGTCCTGATCTTCCTGCTGCAGACGATCCGCATCGCCATCCCCTACCTGTTCGCGGCCTCGGGGGGCGTGCTGGCCGAGCGCGCGGGCGTGGTGTCGCTGACGCTCGAGGGGTTCATGCTCAGCGGCGCCTTCTGCGCCACGCTGGGGAGCCACTACAGCGGCAGCGCCTGGGTGGGGCTGCTCTGCGGCGCCGCCGGCGGGCTGCTGATGGGGCTGCTGCACGCCGTCGCCTCGATCCGCTACAAGGCCGACCAGATCGTGGTGGGGATCGCGATCAACCTGCTGGTGGTCGGCATCACGCGCTTCTTCCTGCACCTGGCCTTCGACAGCTCGTCCAACTCCCCGCGCGTTCCCGGCTTCGGCGGCGAGAACGCGGGGTCGGGGATCGAGGCGCTCGCGGCGAACCCGCTGGTGTGGATGGGGCTGGTGCTGGTGCCGATCATGGGATGGCTGATCTACCGCACCCCGTTCGGCCTGCGCGTGCGGGCGGTGGGCGAGCACCCGCTGGCGGCGGAATCGGTCGGCGTGCCCGTCCCCCGCGTCCGCTACATGGCGGTGGCGCTCTCGGGGCTGCTGGCGTCGCTGGGCGGGGCGTACCTGGCGCTCGACCAGCACCAGTTCACCGACCAGATGACCGCGGGGCGCGGCTACGTGGCGCTCGCCGCGGTGATCTTCGGCCGCTGGGACCCGGTGCGCGCGGGGATCGCCTGCCTCCTCTTCGCCGCGGCCGAGACGCTGCAGATCCAGCTCCAGGGGCTGGAGGCGATCCCCAGCCAGTTCGTGTCGATGATCCCGTACCTGCTCACGATCATCGCGCTGGCCGGCATCGTGGGCCGCAGCGTGCCGCCGGCGGCGCTGGGGCGGGCGGAGGACTAGCGATCACCGCGGGCTTGTTCGATTCGCCCGAGCATATGAGCTTGGAGGTTGACTGTCGATCGCAAGCCGACGATCACCGCGGAGCAACCTGGAGTCCCCATGTCGGATCTGCTCGAGCGAATTACGATCGACCCCGAGATTCGCAGCGGAAAGCCGGTGATCCGCGGAACGCGAATCACGGTGCACGACGTTCTGGAGTACATGGCCGGGGGGATGACACCCGAGGAGATCGTGGAGGATTTTCCACAGCTCACTCAAGAGGACATTCGCGCGGTGCTCGCGTTCGCCGCGCAACGTGAACGCATCCTGTTTGCGATTCCGTGAAGCTCCTGTTCGACGAAAACCTGTCGCACCGGCTGTGAGCGCGCTGGCCGACATCTACCCCGATTCCATCCATATTGGGGATGTCGGGCTCCTTGGGGCACCCGATCGGGCGATATGGGACTTCGCCGCTGAACACGGGTACCTGCTGGTTTCCAAAGACACCGACTTCTACGAGCGCAGCGGTTGTACGGTGCGCCTCCCCGGCTCCTGTGGCTTCGGATCGGGAACGCCTCCGTGCGCGATACCGCGGCGCTCCTGCGCGACAACTACATAGTCGTCCGGCATTTCTACGACGACTCCGACGCGACGTTTCTGCCCCTGCCCCGCCGATAATCCGTGAGCGAAGCGGAAAAGGACCGCTGGTTCGAAGACTACGAGCCGGGCTCGGTACACGAGTTCGGCTCGATTCGCGTGGACGGTTGATTCCTGCGCGTGAGCGTGAGACTATTATCAGCGTGCGAAGTGTCAGAAAGTCTGGCTTGAAGGGAGGCCGGGATGCGTTGGCGTCGTCACTACGAACCCGGAGATCATGAGCGGCGTGCCGGTGTTCACCGGCACGCGCGTTCCGGTCGAGAGCCTGATCCAGCACCTTTCCGCTGGGGACACGCTGGACGACTTCCTCGATGGTTTCCTCGGCGTCAGCAGGGAGCAAGCGACCGAATTCCTCAAACTCGCGTTCGATGCCGCGGTGAAGGCGTGATCATACGTGCGTTGAGCAATCGAAGGGCGGCGGTCGAGCCGCTGATGCCGGAGGTAAACCGAGTGCTGGCTACGATCCAGCCAGGGCAAGTCATGTACGTGGGCCCATGACGCTCTCGAACGCTCGAGAAGTCCGCTGGTTCGAAGATTACGAGCCGGGCTCGGTGCACGAGTTCGGCTCGATTCGCGTGGACGAGGACGAGGTGCTGGCGTTCGGGCGGCGCTTCGATCCGCAGGTGTTCCACACCGATCCGGATGCGGCGGCGCGGACGGAGTACGGCGGGCTGATCGCCAGCGGCTGGCACACGGCGGGGCTGATGATGCGGCTCTACTCCGACCACTACCTGTCGTACGCCTCGGCGCTCGTCTCGCCGGGCGTGGACGATCTGCGCTGGCTCCTCCCCGTGCGCCCCGGCGACGTGCTGTCGCTGCGCGTGACGGTGGCCGACGCGCGACTCTCCCGCTCGAAGCCGGACCGAGGCATCGTCCGCTCGGCGGTGGAGGTGCTGAACCAGCGGCGCGAGGTGGTGATGACGGTGACGGCGATCAACTTCTTCCTCACCCGTCCCAGGTCATGACGGTTTCGACGGCCCTGCACCTGCTGCTGGTCGCCTTCCTGGTGGTCGTCTTCCCGGTCTGGGACAGGCGAGAGACGCGGCGGCTGAAGACCTCGGCCGACCCGGACGTGCGGCTGCGGGCGTACCAGAAGACGATCGGGTGGCAGCTCGCGGCCACGGCGCTGCTGCTCGTCACGGTGCCGCCGCGGCTGCTGTTCGTGCCACCCGCCACCCTGCGCGAGCTGGGGGTGACGGTCACCGCCCGCGCGGCGATGCCGATCGTGATCGGCCTGCTGATCGGCGCGGTGCTGCCGGTGCTGCTCACGCGCAGGAAAGGCGCGGCCGCCAAGCCGATGCCGCAGCTCGCCGCGCTCGACTTCTTCCTGCCGCGCGGCCGCCGCGAGCGCGCCTGGTTCGCGGCGATGTGCGTGACGGTAGGCGTCTGCGAGGAGATCATCTTCCGCGGGTTCCTGGTGCGCTTCCTGGCGGAGGGGCCGCCGCTGGCGCTGGGCGTCGCGGCGGGTATCGCGATTTCGGCGCTGATCTTCGGCATCGATCACGGCTACCAGGGGATCGTGGGCATCCTGAGCACCGGCGTGCTCGCGCTGGTGATGACCGCGCTGTTCTTCATCGGCGAAACGCTGTGGCTGCCCATCGTGCTGCACGCCCTGATTGACCTGCGCGTGCTGCTGCTGGTGCCGACGGCCGGCCTGCCTCGCGCGGATGCGGCCTCGGATGGGTAGCCGCTCGTCCTCCATCTCTCGACTGCGGTCGTGACCCGGGCGGCGGTACGCGTGGTTTTATCTGCGCGAATCGGCGAGCGACCCGCCCGGCGTCTCCCTTGCAATCACACGCCGCCAGCCCCTCCGTCGGGGCGCGAAACAACACCCCGGAGCGGACGTGATCCCCCTTCGTGACGACAACCCCACCGAGCTGCGGCCGGTGGTGACGCTTGTGCTGATCGCGGCGAACCTGACGTGCTGGATCCTGCTCCAGGGCGCCGGGATGGACCTCGAGGTGCTGCAGGCGTCCGTCTACGCGTTCGGCACCATCCCCTGCGACCTCACGCGCGAGTGCACGCTGTCGCAGCCGGGGCCGGGGTGGGCGCAGCTCGTCACCAGCATCTTCATGCACGGCGGGTGGCAGCACCTCCTGGGCAACCTGCTCTTCCTGTGGGTGTTCGGGAACAACATCGAAGATTCGATGGGCCACACGCGGTTCATCATCTTCTACATGCTGTGCGGGATCGTGGCCGGGCTGGCGCACGTCCTCCTCTCGCCGACGAGCCAAATCCCCGCGGTCGGCGCGAGCGGCGCCATCAGCGGCGTGATGGGCGCGTACGTGGTGCTCTACCCCCAGGCGCGCGTGCAGACGTGGGTCCCGCCGATCTTCATCGTGAACATCCGCGCCTGGTTCTTCCTGATCTACTGGATCTTCATCCAACTGGTGATGGGCGTGGGCAGCCTGGGGACGGGCGAGACGGGCGGCGTGGCGGTGTGGGCGCACGTGGGCGGCTTCTTCGCCGGCCTGCTGCTGATCAAGCCGTTCGAGAACCGCCGCCTGGTGGACGCGCGCAAGCACGGCATCCTCCTCTCGCGCGACCAGGTGGCGCGCGACGAGTGGCGGCTGTGAGCGTCGGCAGCCCCCGCGAAAGGCGGCTGAAGCCGCAGCTAGAACAATGGGAAGCCTCACAAACGGCGTGAGGCTTGTCGGCGCGGAGGCGGGCACGTGAGCCAATCGCCGGCACCCCAACGGCCGACGGCCGTTGCAGTTACCTCTCCCCGCGTTTTGGGGAGAGGTCGAAGAAACGCGGTCAGCAGTACCGACCGCGTTTCTTCGGGTGAGGGCTCCAGCGGCGCCGGCCTCCCCTCTGCCTTCAGCCTCTCTCGCAGATGTCAGTGACGATATGTGCGTCGCTGCGCCCTCACGGATGCGGCGGCGCGTCCATCTTTCGGTGGAGAGCGGCGCGGGCGGCGTAGTAGCCGCACATGCCATGCACCGCGCCGCCGGGCGGCGTGGAGGCGGAGCAGAGGTACAGGCCGTCGACCGGCGTCGAATACGGGTTCCGGCGGATTGCGGGGCGGAAGAACACCTGCCGCAGGATCATGGCGCCGGCGCTGATGTCGCCGCCCACCAGGTTGGGGTTGTGCCGCTCCAGCGCCGCGGGGTCCATCACGCTGCGCGCCAGCACCACGTCGCGGAAGCCGGGGGCGAAGCGCTCGACCTGGTCCTCGATCGCGCGCGTCATGTCCACGCCGCTGCCGAAGGGGACGTGGCAGTAGGCCCACGCGACGTGCTTCCCTTCCGGCGCGCGCGACGGGTCGAAGAGCGTCGGTTGGACGAGGAGGACGAACGGCTTCTCGGGCACGCGCCCGTCCAGCGGGGCCTGCTCCGACGCGGCGATCTCGGGGAGCGTGCCGCCCAGGTGCACCGTGGCCGCCCGCCGGCACTCGGGGTTGCGCCAGGGGATCGGCTCGCTGAGCGCCCAGTCGATCTTGAACGCCCCCGCTCCGTAGCGAAACCGCTCCAGCGCCTTGCGATAGCGCCCGTGCAGCCGGTGCCCGGCCACGCGCAGCACCTGCTTCGGCGTCAGGTCGAGCATGATCGTCTTCACGCCCTCGAACTCGTCGATCGTCTCCACCGGCGCGCCGGTGACGATCTCGCCGCCCAGGGAGCGGAGGTGCGCCGCCAGCGCGTGGGCGATGCTCCGCGAACCGCCGCGCGCGATCGGCCACCCCACCGCGTGCCCCGCGGCGGCCAGGGTGAGGCCGAAGGCGGCGGTCGGCGAGCGCGTGAGCGGCACCATCGAGTGCGCGGCGTTGCCGGCGAACACCGCCCGCGCGAGGTCGCCCACGAAGCGCTTCTCCGCCACCGCGTACGCCGAGCGCAGCCCGTACAGGCCGAAGCGGGCCAGCAGGAACGGGTGGTCGGGAAACTCCAGCGGGCCCAGCACGTCCTCCGCCAGCACCAGCCAGCGGTCCACCCACGGCTTCAGCAGCCGCTTCCACGCGCGCGCGTCGGGGCCGAGCGAGTCACCCGTGGCGTCCATCGAGCGTTCGAGCAAACCGACGGAGCCGTCGTCCAGCGGGTGCGCCAGGCAGGCGGGCGAGTGCACCCACTCCAGCCCGTGCTCCGCCAGCGGCAGCGAGCGGAAGAAGGGCGACGACACCGCGAGCGGGTGCACGGTGGAGCAGACGTCGTGCAGGAAGCCGGGAAGCGTCAGCTCCTCCGTGCGCGTCCCTCCGCCGATCACCTCCGCCGCTTCGCGCACCACCACCGAGCGCCCCGCCCGCGCCAGCGCGATCGCGGCCGCGAGGCCGTTCGGCCCCGAGCCCACCACCACCGCGTCGGGATTCGCCATCGCTCTCCGTCCGTTCGGCCCCGTACCCGAAGAAACCCGGTCCCGCCGCGTGGCACGTCCCGTTCCGCCGCCGTTCGAGTCCACCGGCCGACCGGGGAGGATCGACCGCCGTCGACGATGCTTGGGTGGATGGATGGTGGCGCGGGAGGGGGGGAGGGCGTAGAATATCACACCGGGTCGGTAACCTGGCCTCCGACGCGGGTGGCGAGCTCTCACGGGCGCGCCGCCCGTTTGCGTACCCGGAGGTGACGCCCCGGCGTGGAGCCGCTCCCCCGCCCCGCATCTCCCGTCGTGAAGATGCCCGGCGAGGATGTCGGCCAAGGCGGACGGACCGCCGTGACGCGGCTTCCGGCTCCACCCCTGACAAGCCTCGACGACGATGACGCGATGCAACTAACGCGAGAACTGCTGCACCGGCTGCCCAAGGCCGAGCTGCACGTGCACCTGGACGGCTCGCTGCGCCCCGAGACCATGCTGGAGCTGGCCGCCGAGTACGGGAAGAAGATGCCCGCGCACGACCCCGACAAGCTGCGCGACTACATGCACGTGCAGGACGCGCGCAACCTGGTGGAGTACCTGGAGCGCTTCGCCATCACCCTGTCGGTGATGCAGACGGCCGACTCGCTCGAGCGCATCGCCTACGAGCTGGCCGAGGACCTGGCGCGCGAGAACGTGCGCTACGCCGAGATCCGCTTCTCGCCGATCCTGAACACGCAGGAAGGATTGCCGCTCACCGAGACGGTGGACGCGCCGCTGCGGGGGCTCAAGCGCGCGCAGGAGGATTTCGGGATCGAGACGGCGATCATCATCTGCGGGATCCGCAACATGGAGCCGGGGACCAGCCGCGACCTGGCCGACCTGACGGTGGCGTACAAGGACCGCGGCGTGGTGGCGTTCGACCTGGCGGGGGCCGAGTACAACTACCCGGCCAAGAAGCACAAGGACGCCTTCTACACCGTGATCAACAAGAACATGGCGGCCACCATCCACGCCGGCGAGGCGTACGGGGCCGAGAGCATCCACCAGGCGCTGCACTACTGCCGCGCCAACCGCATCGGCCACGGCACGCGGCTGTTCGAGGATCCCGACCTGATGCGCTTCGTGAACGACTTCCGCATCCCGATCGAGATCTGCCTGACCAGCAACGTGCAGACGCGCGCGGTGGACAGCTTCGAGAGCCACCCGCTGCGGCAGTACTACGACTACGGCCTGGTGCTCTCGCTGAACACCGACAACCGGCTGATGAGCGCCACCACGGTCACCGAGGAGTACTGGCGCGCCCACCAGCACCAGGGCTTCACCTGGGACGAGCTGGTGGACATCTCCCTGATGGGCTTCAAGAGCTCGTTCATGCACCGCCCGCGCAAGTTCGAGATGCTGGCGCGGGTGCAGGCCGAGATCGACGCGCTCGTCGCCGAGGCGCAGCCGGCGAGCTGATCGGCGCCGGTCGGATGACGTAGATACGGCGATGGGCCGGCTCTCCCGCGGGAAAGCCGGCCCATCGCCGTTCGATCGATCGACATCTACCCCAGACGTCCCGCCGGTCAGCCCGCGCCGCTGGCGCCGGGGCCGGGGACGCTCTGGCGCACCTCCTCGAGCGGCGCGAGGGTGGAGAGGAACTGGCTCAGCTCGTGGTGCAGGCGGCTGGTGGAGCCGCGCACCAGGTTGCGCTCGCCCTGCTTCCCCACCCCGATGTTCAGGTCGCCCGCCTCGGTGGTGAACCTGATCCAGGTGTCGCCCGAGTCTTCGGTGAAGCCCGCGTACGGCGTGAAGCGCAGCGAGAAGAACGCGCGCGCGCGCTCGATCACCTCTTCGGCGGGGATCTCTGTCAGCACTTCCTGCTGCAGCATCTCGCTCTCCGTCTGCCGGTCCGCATCGATTCCTCACGCCGCCGAGGGGGCAGACGACGTGCCACGCGTCGCCGGCCGGACGCGGGGTGACGTGGGACGAGGATGGATATTCGCCGTCGAACGACTTCGGGAGATGGAGACGCGGCGGTCTCGCGCCGCATCTCCCCGGCGATCAGGCCAGCCGAGGCTGGTCGCGCGGGCCGGCGACGAGCACGGGGCCGCGGTCGGGCGTGCGCGTGCGGCCCGGCGCCGGCGCGTCGTAGCCGCGCAGGACCTGGTACGGCGTCTCGTACGGCCCGGGGCGCGAAGGGGCGTTGCGGTCGCGGTCGCGTTCGTCGTTGCGGGGCATGGCGCGTCTCCCGGGGGCGTGGAAAGGGGAAACGCGGAGGACGCAAAAACGGCGCCCGCCCCGGGTCAACGGGGGCGGGCGCCGTTTTTGGCTTCCGAACCGGCGGCGGCTCAGACGAGCGGCCGCTCTTCCACCAGCGCGCGGAGCTCCTTGGACGGCTTGAACACCGGCACGGCGCGGGGGGGCACCTCCACCGGGTCGCCGGTGCGCGGGTTGCGCGCCAGGCGGCTCTTGCGCTCGCGCACCTTGAAGGTGCCGAAGCCCCGGATCTCGATGTTCTGGTGCTCGCCCATCGCGTCCTTGATGGCGTTCAGGAACGAATCGACCACCACCGCGCAGTCACGCTTGGTTACGCCGGGCCCGATGGTATCGGCGACGCGTTGGACAAGGTCCGCCTTGGTCATGAAGCTCCTCCTGGGGGGTTCTGGAAGGTTGGGGCTTGCCCCGGGTTCAGGTGCGCGGGAAATGCGCGGTCTGCTGCCCGACCCAGGCCCGCGCGGCGCGCGACGGCTTGGCCCGGAAGGATTGTACCGGCCACTTGGCGCCAACCATGGCAGAGCGTGTCACGTCGGGTCCGGGCTGAGAGAGCGACTTCGGGCCAGGTGAGCCGGCGGGCGCGTTCAGGGGGCGGGAGCGTGTAACGAAGTGGCAGACGGTGAGTTATACGGCCGAAGGATAAACCGGGCCGTCTGTTCCGTCAAGCGTCGCGTCGGCCCTCGCCGCACCCCGTCGCGCCATCTCATCCACAAATCGGTCAAAGAGATAGCGCGAGTCGTGCGGCCCCGGCGCGCTCTCGGGGTGGTACTGCACCGAGAACACCGGCCGGGCGGTGTGCTCGAGCCCCTCCACGGTGCCGTCGTTCAGGTTCACGTGGGTCACCTGGAGGTCGGGCGCGCCGGGGATCCCGCCCTCGTCGCCGCGCACGGCGAAGCCGTGGTTCTGCGCGGTGATCTCCACCAGGCCGTCGCTCAGGCGGCGCACGGGGTGGTTCCCGCCGCGATGCCCGTAGAGCAGCTTGTAGGTCTCGGCGCCGAACGCCCGGCCGATGAGCTGGTGCCCCAGGCAGATGCCGAAAACCGGCGTGTCGCGCTCGGCCAGCTCGCGGATGGTGTCGAGGGCGTGCGGCACCGCCTCGGGGTCGCCGGGGCCGTTGGAGATGAACAGCCCGTCGGGGCGGCGCGCCAGGATCTCGTCCACCGGGGTGCTGGAGGGGATGACGGTGACCTCGCACCCGCGCTGCGCCAGGAGCTGCAGCGAGTGGCTCTTCACCCCGAAGTCGTACGCCATCACCCGGAAGCGCGTGGCGCCCGACGCGGGGACCACGTAGCGCTCCCCGGTGGAGACCTCGTCGGCCAGGTCGAGCCCGCACATGTCCGGCTGCGCGCGGATCTCTGCCAGCAGCGCAGCGGCGTCGGCCGAGGCGGCGGCGATGGCGCCGCGCATGGCGCCGAGCGAGCGGATGTGGCGGGTGAGCGCGCGCGTGTCTACGCCGGCGATGGCGACCACGCCGTGACGCGCGAGGTACTCCTCCAGCGACTCGCGCGCGCGCCAGTTGCTGAACACGGGCGGCGCCTCGTGGATCACGAATCCGGCGACCTGCGGCCGCGCGGACTCCTGGTCCTCGAGGTTCGCGCCGTAGTTGCCGATGAGCGGGAAGGTCATCGCCACCAGCTGGCCGGTATACGAGGGGTCGGTGAGGACCTCCTGGTACCCGGTCATGGAGGTGTTGAAGACCACCTCTCCGAACGCCGTGCCGGCGGCGCCGTACCGCTCGCCGCGGAAGCTGCGCCCGTCCTCCAGCATCAGCACGGCGGGCTCGGCCACCGGCGTCTCCTCTCCAAACGACCCAAGTGCATGGACGCCGCGGGTTTGCGGGCCGCGACAATCTACCGCCGCGGCACTGGCTGTCAACGGGCGGCAAATCCGGCGCGGCTGGCGGGTACTCTCGCGGCGGATAGATTCGTGCGAACCGCGACGGAGTGCGGAGGTGCGGGAGTGCGGAAGTGCGTTCGGGCTTCCTCGCTACCGGCGGCTTCCGCACCGCCCGCGCACTCCCGCACTTCCGCACTCCCGCACTTCGGGTTTTGATGTCTGACCTGCCGCTGGTGTTCGTCTACGCCGACGAGAGCTGCCTGGGGAACCAGTTCAAGGACAAGGCGCGCCCCGGCGGCGCGGCCGGCATCGTCGAGTACTGGCACGACACCCGGGGGTGGATCCGCCGCGACTTCTACGTCTCGGAGCCCGACACCACCAACAACCGGAT
>DASQLJ010000817.1:0-3231 GCA_035630095.1 Longimicrobium sp. | reverse complement strand
AACAATCGCAGCGCTGCCCGAGTTTCAGGAAGCGCTGGCGCAAACAACACAGCAGCATTTCGAGAGAGATCTCGAAGCAGGCTTGCGAAACGTGCTTACTGACGAAGGGAACAGAGCCTGATGTCGCTGGTCAACTATTCGACACGTGAGATCACCTGCAAGATCGTATATTACGGACCTGGCCGGTCCGGCAAGACGAGCAACTTGCAGTACATCCACGCATATGTGCCGGAAGACAAAAAGGGGCCCATGGTTTCGCTCGCCACCGAAACCGACCGCACCCTGTTCTTCGACTTCCTGCCGCTGGACCTGGGCACCATCTCGGGCTTCCAGACGCGCTTCCAGCTCTACACCGTTCCCGGCCAGGTGTATTACGACGCCACCCGCAAGCTGGTGCTGCAGGGCGCCGACGGCGTGGTGTTCGTGGCCGACAGCCAGCGCGCGCAGGCCGAGGAGAACGTGGAGAGCTTCCGCAACCTGCAGGTGAACCTGCTGGAGCAGGGGGTGGACCCGCGCCAGATCCCCATCGTGCTGCAGTACAACAAGCGCGACCTCCCCGACGTGATGAGCGTGGAAGAGCTGGACGACCTGCTCAACTACCGCGGCCTGCCTTCGTACGAGGCGCGCTCGCTCGCCGGCGCCGGCGTGTTCGACACGCTGCGCGGGATCAGCGAGCAGGTGCTGCGGCGGCTTTCGCAGCGCTTCGGGCGGAACGTGAGCGCGGCGTCGTAATCAGCCAAACCGAAAAAACGTTGGATCACGCAGAGAAGCAGAGAGTGGGTTTCTCTGCTCCTCTGCTTCACTGCGTGAGATCATCTTCATCGTCCGAAACGAAGCGGCGGCGGCCCCACCCGGGGCCGCCGCCGTTCGTTGTCGCGCTGCCAGGACGCGCGTCAGTGCGAGCCGGACATCGAGACGGCGATCTGGTACGAGATCGCGGAGACGATCAGCACCCACACGAGGCCGACGCCAAGGCCCAGCAGGCTGGCGCTCAGGTCCTTGCGGGAGTCTTCCTTCGTGTACTCGCCGTGCGACATATCCGGGTCCCTCCGAAGGCGTGCGCCTGTTGCGTTTCGTTCGTCTGACACCGATGCGGCGGAAAGGTATACGGCCGGCGGCGGATGCGCAAACGCGAGCACCGTCGTCACATCCCGTGGACGAAAAGCGCCCCGCGGCACGGGCCGCGGGGCGCTTCGCATCCGTCCCGGTCCGGTCAGCAGTACTGCTCGAAGGCGGCGACCAGGTCCCTGGCGATGGCGTCGGCGGGGCGGCCCTCGATCTGGTGGCGCTCCATCATGTACGCCACGTCGCCGTCCTTGAGCAGGGCGATGGAGGGCGACGACGGCGGGTAGCCGGTGATGTACTCCCGCGCGCGGGCGGTGGCCTCCAGGTCCTGCCCGGCGAAGACGGTGGTGAGCTTCCCCGGCTTCTTCTCCGACTGCTGCAGCGCCATGGCGATGCCGGGGCGCGCGTTGCGGGCGGCGCACCCGCACATCGAGTTCACCACCAGCAGCGTGGGCTCCTTCGCCTCGGCCAGCGCCTGGTCCACCTCGTCGCCGGTGCGCAACTCTTCGACGCCCAGCCGGGTGAGCTCCTGGCGCATCGGCGTGATGAAGCGTTCATCGTATGGCATCCGCCACCTCTCTGTTCACGTGGATCTTCGCGGCCCGTCCGGCCGATCGTTCATCGCTGTACCACGTCTAATCTACCACGCACCGCAAGCGCCGTACAATGGCGGCGTGACTCTCATCCCCCGGCCCCTTCTCCCGAACTGCAGGAGAAGGGGGGAACTGCGCGAGTTCCTCGGTTCCGAAGGTCAGGCGCGCGGGTTGGGGACCCAGGGGACATCTTCCACGCCGGCGCGCTTGTTGGCGAGGCGGGCGAGGGTGAACAGCAGGTCGGAGAGGCGGTTGAGGTAGACGATCTGCGCCTGCTCGACCGTGGCCTCGCGCGCGAGGGTGACCACGCGCCGCTCCGCGCGCCGGCAGACCGTTCGCGCCAGGTGCAGCACCGCCGCCGCCGGCGAGCCGCCGGGGAGGATGAAGCTCTTCAGCGGCTCCATCTCGGCGTCCGCCGCGTCGATCCAGCTCTCCAGCTGGGCGGCGCGCGCGGGGTCGAGCGCGGGGATGTACGGGTTCTCGCGCCCGCCGTCCGCTGGCGCGGGGGTGGCCAGGTTGGCGCCGATGGTGAAGAGGTCGGCCTGGATCTGCACCAGCAGCTCCACGATCGACGACTCGCCCGCCACCTGCAGGTTCACGATGGCGACGCCTATGGTGGAGTTCAGCTCGTCCACCTCGCCGTAGGCGTCCACGCGCACGTGGTCCTTGCTCACGCGGCCGCCGCCGAACAGCCCGGTGTCGCCGCCGTCTCCGGTTCGGGTGTAGATCTTCATCGTGCTCCGTTGGGGGCGGCCGCGTCGAGCCCGCGAAGGGCGGCGCGGCCCAGCGTCCATTCCAGCCACAGCAGGCGCCGCAGCACCTTGCGCGGCGTCCATTCCTCGCCGTCCAGCTCCAGCCACAGGTCGCGCCGGCCCGGGTCCAGGTGCCCCAGGTGCTGGATCACCAGCGCCATCGCGGCGTCCAGGCGGCCGAGCGTGGCCTCGGGCGTTCCCGCCATGGGCGTGGCGCCCAGGCGGCTGAGCGTGAACCACTGCGCGCGCGCCAGCTCTTCGAGCACGTCGCGCACCGTCATCCCGCCCTCCACCGGCGCGTCGAGCGCGGCGTCCACGTCTCGGCGCGGGAGCTGGCGGATGCGCGCCAGCACGCGCCCGCGCAGGTCGCCCAGCAGCCGCACGCCGCGCTGCAACTCGTCGTTCTCCAGCGCGCGGTACTCGGCCCTGAACAGCGCGGTGGTCTCGCCGGCGGAGACGCGGGCGTCGGTGACGACCCACTCGTCCACCGCGATCTCCAGCTCCGCGTCGGCCGGTGGCACCGGCTCGCCCACGCGCTGCAGGAAGCGCAGCCATTCCATGTACTGGCCCTGGAACGCCTCGACGGATTCTTCCATCGAGGGCCCCGCGCCCGTGCAGCCGGTGCCGTCCAGCGCGAACGCCCAGCAGTGCCCGTCGGCGCCCTGCTCCACGCCCACGGAGACGCGGGGGGAAACTTCGGTCGTCATCAAATCAAGATTCCAGCGTGGTCTTCTGGTGCCCCGGCGTCTCGGCGGACCGGTGTAAGCGGCGAGATCCTCGCGGGAATATGCGAGTGAACTCGCGGCTACAACGGCACACAG
>DASQLJ010000816.1:0-15807 GCA_035630095.1 Longimicrobium sp. | reverse complement strand
ACGTTGATCGACCGGTGGAAGAAAGGACGCTTCACGGCCGTCTGCCGGGTGGTCCAGGCCCTGGGGCTGCAGGGGCGCGCAACAACAAGGCCACGATCCGTGCGGCCGATCATCCCCATGGCCGCGCTCTTGCTCCGCAGTTCGCGCCCACCACTGCGCCTCCACGCCATCCGAGAGAAGCGCGTGATTCAACGGTCCCCGGCCGTGGACCATCTTGCCAGGCGCCTCCTCGAGCACGAAGCGGGGGGCGCTCGCGACGCGGAGTCGCTCGCCGCCGCCGTGGAGGGCGCCTGCCGCAAGCTCTCCGACGAGCTGGAAACCCTGGTGGGGCGGGGTGGAGCCTCCGCGCTGCTCGGGCGCGCCGTGAGCCTGGCGAAGCGGGAGTTCCCCTGCCTCGCCGCCGTCCGCCTGCAGGCGGACGCGCCCGTTTCCTTCGCTGCCCTGCGTGAATCGCTGCAGGGGCGGGCTCCCGCGGAAGCGGAGGCCGCGACAACTTCCTTGCTGGCGAACCTGCTGGGGCTGCTGGCCAACCTGCTGGGTGAAGATCTGGGCCTGCGCCCGGTGACGAGCGTGTGGCCGAACCTGTCGCCGGAGCCGGGGCCGCCTGCCGCGAGGGAGACTGGAGAATGACGCAGAAGCGAGTGGTGATCAGGCAGCTGCCCACGGGGGTACCGGGCCTGGACGCGGTGATGGGCGGGGGGATCCCCGAATACTCCTTCAACCTGGTCGCCGGGGAGCCGGGCGGCGGCAAGACCACGCTCGCGCACCAGGTGATGTTCGCCAACGCCACGCCCGAGTGCCCCGCCCTGTACTTCACGGTGCTGGGCGAGCCCGCGGTCAAGATGCTCCGCTACCAGCAGCAGTATTCCTTCTTCGATCCGGAGCAGGTCGGCGAAGCCATCCGGTTCGTGAACCTCAGCGACGAGGTGAGGGAGCGCGGCCTGGAGGGGGTGCTGGAGCGGATCATCCAGGAGGTCGAGGAGAGCAGCCCGTGCCTGGTGATGGTCGACTCGTTCCGCACGGCGATCCGGGCCGGCCCCGACGGTCCCGCCGGCGAGCGGGACCTGCGGTCGTTCGTGCAGCAGCTCGCGATGCACCTCACGAGCTGGCAGGTCACCTCGTTCCTGGTGGGCGAGTACATGCCGGCGGAACGGGAGTCCGACCCGGTGTTCACCATCGCCGATTCGATCCTGTGGCTGTCGCAGGAGGCCGACCGCAACTCGGTGGTCCGCAAGCTCCAGATCGTGAAGGTCCGCGGCCAGGGAAACATGCCCGGGCTGCACACCTTCAAGATCACCGGCGACGGGCTGCGCGTCTTTCCGCGCATCTCCCTCCCGGTGCGGGAGGAGGACAGGGCGACGCCGCGCGGGCGCGTCTCGACGGGGGTTCCGGCGCTGGACGAGATGATGGGGGGCGGGATTCCGCGGGGCGACTCGGTCCTGGTAACGGGACCGTCCGGGTCGGGAAAGTCCGTGCTCGCCACGCAGTTTATCGCGGCCGGGGTGGCGAAGCGCGAGCCCGGCGTGCTGGTCGTCTTCGAGGAGCATCCCAAGGAGTACGTCCACCGTGCCCAGGGGCTCGGCTTCCCGCTGCGGGAGATGATCGAGGAGGGACGGCTGGAGGTCATGTACCTCCGGCCGCTCGACCTCTCGCCGGACGAGACCCTGTTCGAGATCCGCGAAGCAGCGGAGAGGGTGGGCGCCAGGCGGGTGGTCATCGACTCCATGTCGGGCTTCGAGATGGCGCTGGCGCCCACCTTCCGAACGGATTTCCGCGAGTCGCTGTACCGGCTGGTCGGCGCGCTCACGGGTGTCGGGATCACGGTGCTCACGACGATGGAGATCATGCAGGACCGTTCCGAGCTGCGCTTCACGCCGAACGTCGTCTCGTTCCTGGCCGACGTCCTGATTCTGCTGCGCTACTGCGAATCGGAGGGGCAGATCAAGAAGGTGTTGACGGTGGCGAAGATGCGCGGGAGCCAGCACAGCAAGGCCTTCCGTGCATACGACATCACGAAGCACGGGTTCGAGGTCGGCGGAGGTCTGGAGGGGTTCCGCGGGAGCATCAGCGGGGCGCCGTACCTCACGGGATCCCCGGAATGATCGGGCTTCCCGGATCTCACCCGTGATCCGGCGATTGCCGGGTCAAGTGGGTCAGTTCCCCGCTGTGAGCGGTCGGGTGTTTAGCCGAACGCCCAGTCAACCCTGTCGAGTTGCAGTCGATCAAGGCTGGGCGGCGCGGTGGGGTTGTGCCGATGGGTGCGACACCAGACGCGGGGCCGGACGCGCGGTGGATCAAAGGATCGCCGCTCCACCCGCCGCGGCGTCGCGCGCGCGCTCGGCGTCTCTCCGCGGCGGCTGGCCGAAGAGGCGGGCGTATTCGCGGCTGAACTGCGACGCGCTCGCATACCCTACCTCGTAGGCGACCGAGTCCGCGCTCGGCGCTCCCGACAGCAGGAGGCGGCGGGCCTCCTGCAGCCGCAGCCGCTTCTGGTACTGGATCGGGCTCAGCGCCGTGGCCGCCTTGAAGTGGTGGTGCAGCGCCGAAGGGCTCATGTGTACCCGGCTCGCGAGCGCCTCCACCTGCAGCGGTTCCGCGAAGTGATCCTTGATCCAGGCGATCGCCCCCGAAACCCGGCGCAGGCGGCCGTCTCCGATCGCCATCTGGGCCAGCCGCCCGAACTGCTCGCTCTGCAGCAGCCGGTAATTCACCTCCCGCAGGATCAGCGGCGCCAGCACGGGGATCTCTTCCGGCGCGTCGAGCAGCCGCACCAGCCGGAGCAGCCCGTCGAGGAGCGGCGGCCGCAGGCGGCTCACGTAGAGCGCCCGGCCGTCCTGGTCGTCGCGGGGCGCCTGCCGGCCCGTCTCCACGATCAGCGCCGCGAGCTCGCGCGGATCGACCGTGAGCGTCATGCAGAGGTACGGCTCGTCCGGGCTCGCCTCCAGGACGTTGCTCACCACCGGCAGCTCGACCGAGACCGCGAGGTACCGCGACCGGTCGTAGACGTAGACGGCATCGCCGAGCGTCACCTGCTTGCGCCCCTGGACCACCACGTACACCGCCGGCTCCTGGAGGACGTGCGCCGGCTCGGTGGGGTGCGAGAACCGCCACAGCTTCAGCCCCGGGATCGCCGTCTCGTCGCCCCCGTCCGCGTCCGTCCGGCGCTCGAGAATCCCCGCGAGCTCGCTCCGCAGCACCTCCGCGCGGATGGCCTCCGGGTCGGCTACGGCCGAGTCGGATCCACCGGAATCGAGTGTCATCGCCGCTTTCCTGCTGAATGAACGATTTCCTGGACGCACGGAGGATACACCTCCTCCGGCCATGCATCCAGCGCCGTGGAGGAATAGGCAAGCATCGTCCACGATCAGGCAGAAGCCGCACGGGGTGGAACGATTAGCTTCCTTCACGGGAAATCGGCGGCGATTCGCGATCCGGCGATTCAGCGGCGACTGCGAGCGACTGGAGAAATGGGAGACATCATGACTGACAGGAAGATCTGGTTCATCACCGGCGCCGGTCGCGGGATGGGCGTCGATTTCGTCCGGGCCGTCCTGGCCGCCGGCCACGCGGTGGTGGCCACCGGCCGGAACCCGGCTGCCGTGGCGCGTGCCGTGGGTGCGTCGGACGACCTCCTGGTCGTGAAGCTCGACGTCACCCGCCGCTCCGATGCCGAGGCCGCCGCCCGCGCCGCCGTCGAGCGGTTCGACCGCATCGACGTGCTGGTGAACAACGCCGCCAACTTCCACGCGGGCTACTTCGAGGAGCTCACGCCCGAGGAGGTCGAGCGACAGCTGGCGACGAGCCTCATCGGCCCGATGAACGTCACCCGCGCCATCCTCCCGGTGATGCGCGGGCAGCGCTCGGGCCACATCGTCTCCATTTCCTCGACGGCGGGCCTCGCCGGCTACGAGTTCTGCACCGCCTACTCGGCGTCCAAGTTCGGCCTGGAGGGGTGGATGCAGGCGCTGCAGGTCGAGGTCGCGCCGTTCGGCATCCACACCACCATCGTCAATCCGGGCTTCTTCCGAACGGAGCTCCTCACGCCGGAGTCGACGGCCTACGCCGAGCCGTCCATCGCGGACTATGCGGAGCGCACGGCGGCCCAGCAGGCGTTCTGGACGTCGCAGAACGGGAAGCAGGGCGGCGACCCGGCGAAGCTCGCCCGGGCGCTGATTGCGATCATGGGCGAAGCACGGCCGCCGCGCCGCTTCCTCGCCGGCGCCGACGCCGTGGCCACCGCCGAGCAGGTGATCGCCGACCTCCAGGCGCAGATCGACGCATACCGCGACCTCTCGTCGTCGCTGGCGTTCGACGACGAACCCGCTCCGAGTGGAAGCTAGCTCCGGGTTCGGCGGGTCGAAGGCATCCGGGCGCGTCCGAGCGCTGCGCCGGCATCCCCGATGAACAAACCCCCGCTCTCCCATGGCCGGGAGAGCGGGGGGGACGGACGTGTCCAGGCCGCGATCACTCCGGCGGCGGCAGCCTCAGCTCGCGCTCGTCGCGCTCGGCCTCGCTCAGGCCGAGCGACGGCGATTCGGGCGGCGGCGCATCCTCGCGCCACGCGGGGCCGGCGGAGGGGAGTGGGGGCGGCGCCACGGGCTCGGGCTGCGCCTCCACCGGCGGCCGCTCCGCGTCGCCCGGCAGGGGCGGCGGCAGCTCCGGCCGGGGAGGCTCGGTGCTCCACGCGGCCGATGCGGGGAGGCCGCCGGGGCGCCGCACGGGGCGCTTCTCGGCCGCGGCGGCCACGGCGGTCTCCAGCTGGTCGGCGATGATGTTGGTGCGGTACTCCTGGTCGCCCTGGAGGCGGCGGATCTCCTCGCGGGCGCGGAAGAGCTCGTCGGTGATGGAGAGCGCCGCCAGCGTGGCCGCGCGGAACGGCTCCAGCGTCTGGAAGCCGGGGAGCGCGCGGATGGTGGCGTCCACGTGCGCGGCCACCGAGCGGGTGTACTCCGGCGGCACGTCGCTGCGGAGGACGTGCTTCTCGCCCGCGATCTCCACCGCCACGGTGTGGCGGGGCGGGGCGGGGCGGCGCGGGGGGCGGCTCACTTGCGCTGCTCCAGCACCGACAGCCGCGCCAGCAGCCCGCCGATGCGCTTGCGCGCCTCGGCGGTGCGGCTGCTGAGCACGGCGTTCTCCGCGCGCAGGCGGCGCAGCTCGTCACCCGCTTCCGCGCTCGGCAGCGGGCCGAGCGTGGTCAGCTCCTCCAACTCCTGGCGCAGCCGCGTCACCTCGTTCTCGGCCTCGCGCGCGCGGCGGCGCCACTCCTCCAGCGCGGAGGCGGCGGCGCTGGCGGCGCGATCCAGTCGCTCCCACCCCGCGGCGGCGTCGACGCCGTCGTCGTCAGCGGCGCCGAACACCGTGCCGCTCCTCCAGCGCCTTCAGCACCGCATCGATCGACGAGTCCACTTCCACGTCCGTCAGCGTGCGCTCCGGCGCGCGGAAGCGCAGCCGCCACGCCAGGCTCCGCGTCCCCTCCGGCAGCCCCTTCCCCTCGTACAGGTCGAAGGGGAACACGCCCTCCAGCAGCGCGCCCGCCGCGCCGCGGATCGTCTCCTCCAGCTCCGCCGCCGTCACCGCGAAGGGCACCAGCAGCGCCAGGTCGCGCTCGCTCCCCGGGTGCGTGGGGAGCGGCGCGTACTTCCGCGCGGTGCGGTCGGCCGCGCGCGAGGGGAGCATCCCCTCCAGCAGCAGCACGGGCGAGGCCCACGCCGGCGCGTCCACCATCCCCGCCGGCGCCTCGCGACCTCGGGCCACCACCGTGCCGCCCGAGCGCACCACGAACCCCTGCACGCCGCCCAGGTCGGCCACCTCCACCCGCCCGTCGGGGTACTCCGCAGCGAGCTCCTCCAGCAGCGCCTTCAGGTCGTACACGTCCCACGCGCCGATGGCCCCGCCCCAGTGCGTGGGCGCCCGCGCGCCGCTGAACGCCGCGGCGATGCGCCGCTCCTCCGTCGCATGGCCCGTTTCCGCCGCGCGGAAGACGGTGCCCACCTCGAACAGCCGAACGTCGCGCACGCCGTGCGCGAAGTTGTGCTCCACCCGCTTCAGCAGCGTGGTGAGCAGCGAGGTGCGCAGGAAGGCGTCCTCCTGGCTCAGCGGGTTCAGCACCCGCGCGGCGCCCGGGGTCTCCGGCGTGAACGGCAGCGTCAGCGCTTCGAGGAAGCCCCAGCGCACGAACAGGTCGCGCACGCGCCGCACCACCGCGACCTCCGCGCTTTCCGGCACCGCGGAGGGGCGGAAGGGGAGGAGCGCGTCGGCGAAGGTGCCGTAGCCGCGCCGCCGGGCGATCTCCTCGATCACGTCGATCTCGGTGCGCACGTCGTAGCGGTAGCCGGGCACGGTCACGCGCACCGGCTGGCTCCGCTTCACCTCGAAGCCCAGCGGCTCCAGCAGCCGCTTGATCTCCTCCGCCTCCACGGGAACGCCGAGGACGCGGCCCACGCGCTCCGGGCGCACCGCCACCACCGGCCGGTCGAACGGCTTCGGGTCCACGTCGATGGCGGCCACCACCTGCCCCCCGGCCACGGCCAGGATGAGCTGGATCACCCGCTGCAGCGCCTCGGGCTGCCCCTCGGGGTCCACGCCGCGCTCGAAGCGGTAGCTGGCGTCGGTCGACAGCCCCAGCCGGCGCGTGGCCTTGCGGACGACCTTCGCGTCGAAGAGCGCGCACTCGAGGAAGAGGTCGGTGGTCGCCTCGCTCACCTCGCTGTTCTGGCCGCCCATCACCCCGGCCAGCGCCACGGCGCGCTCGGCGTCGGCGATCACCAGGTCGGTGGGCTCCAGGGTGCGCTCCACGCCGTCCAGCGTGGTCAGCGTCTCGCCGGCGCGCGCGAGGCGGATCACCACCTCGCCGCCGCGCAGGCGGTGCAGGTCGAAGGCGTGCAGCGGCTGCCCCATCTCCTGCAGCACGTAGTTGGTGGCGTCCACCACGTTGTTGATGGGGCGCTGGCCCACGGCGCGCAGCCGCGTGGCCAGCCACTCGGGGCTGGGGCCCACCTTCACCGCGTGGAGGATGGCGCCCATGTAGCGCGGGCACCCGTCCACGTCCTCGATCTCCACGTGGATCCCGGCGCACTCGCCCTCGCGCCGCGCCGAGCCGCAGGGGAGCCTCAGCTTCTTCGCGTCGGGGAAGGCGGGGAGCTCGATGTCGTCCACCCCCTCGGGCGCCAGCTCGCGCGCGATCCCCACGTGCGAGAGCAGCTCGCCGCGGTTGGGGGTGACGTCCACCACCAGGCGGAAGTCGTCGAAGCCCAGCGTCTCGCGGAAGCGCGCGCCGGGCTGGTACTCGCCGCCCAGCGTCATCAGCCCCACGTGGTCGCGGCCCAGCCCCAGCTCGCGCGCGGAGCAGAGCATCCCCTCGCTGGCCTCGCCGCGCAGCTCGGCCTTCTTGATCTCGAGCCCGCCGGGGAGCGTGGCGCCCACGGGTGCGAACGGATAGAAGCGCCCCGCCTCCACGTTGGGCGCGCCGCACACCACCTGCAGCGGCTCGCCGGTGCCGGCGTCGACGGTGCAGATGCGCAGGCGGTCGGCGTTGGGGTGCTGGCGCACGTCGGTGACGCGGGCGATCAGCACGTCGCCCAGCTCGCCGCCCAGGTTCACCACCTCGTCCACGGGCGCGCCCAGCATCGCCAGCCGCTCGGCGATCTCGCGCGGCGTGCCGTCGATCGAGGGCGCGAGCGCCTTCAGCCAGCGGTAGGAAACGTCCATTTATCCGAGGTAGGGTCGAGACTGAAAAAAGTGCCCAGTGCCCAGTGCCCAGCTTCCGTTTGCCAGTGCCAGCTACCGGGCACCGGGCACTTGGGGCCGGGCACTTCCGTTCAAGCGAACTGCCCCAGGAACCGCATGTCCCCCTCGTACAGCAGGCGGATGTCGGTCACGCCGTAGCGCTGCATGGCGATGCGGCCGGGGCCCATGCCGAAGGCGTAGCCGGTGTACTTCTCGGCGTCGTAGCCGCAGGCGGCGAACACGCGGGGGTGCACCATCCCGCTTCCCATGATCTCCATCCACCCCGTCTGCTTGCACGCCGGGCAGCCGCGGCCGTCGCAGATCTGGCAGCGCACGTCCACCTCGGCGCTGGGCTCGGTGAAGGGGAAGAAGCTGGGGCGGAAGCGCACCGGCACCGCCCCGCCGAAGAAGCGGTGCACGAACGCGGTGATGGTCGCCTTGAAGTCGGCGAAGGTGATCCCCTCGTCCACGGCCAAGCCTTCGAGCTGCTCGAACGCCGGCGCGTGGCTGGCGTCGAACGGGTCGCGGCGGTAGACGGCGCCGGGGATCATCACGCGCACGGGCGGCTGGAACGCCTCCATCACGCGCGCCTGCATCGGCGAGGTGTGGGTGCGCAGCACGATCCCTTCGTCCAGGTAGAAGGTGTCGTGCATGTCGGCCGCGGGGTGGTCGAGCGGCGTGTTCAGCTTGGAGAAGTTGTACTCCACCGTCTCCACCTCGGGCCCCGCCACGCGCGTGAACCCCAGGTCGCGGAAGATCTCGCAGATCTCGTCCACCACCTGCGTCACGGGGTGCAGCCCGCCCTTCCAGCGGTGCCGGCCGGGAAGGGAGAGATCCACCCTGGGCCCCGTGTCGGCGGCAAGCGCGAAGCCGGCGGCGCGCTCGTCCAGCCGCGCCGACAGCGCCTCCTTCACGCGGTTGGCCTCGGCGCCCACGGCGGGGCGCTCGTCGGCGCCCAGCTCGCCCAGGCGCCGGAGGACGGCGGTCAGGCGGCCCTTGCGCCCCAGGTACTCCACGCGGAGCGCGTCCAGCGCCGGGGCGTCGCCCGCGCCGTCCACGGCGGAGGCGCCCTGGCGCTCCAGCTCCTTCAACTCCCCGATCAGCTCGTCGACGATGCTCAAGGTCTCACCCGGATGATTTTCGAAACCGTCCCGCTCGATCCGCCTTCTGTCGTTCGAACGTCCCCGCGGAAATTTGCGCACGTCCGCGCCGAACCCACCCCCACAGCCTCGCGCAGTTTGCGAGGCTTCCCATTGTTCTAGCTGCGGCTTCAGCCGCCTTTCGCGGATGCCGGCCGCCCGGCCGCCTTTCGCGGATGCCGGACCACCCCGGCGCCTTTCGCGGATGCCGGAACCCCCCCCGGCGCCTTTCACGGATGCCGGACGCCCCGCGCCGCCTTTCGCGAGCGCCTGAGGCCTCGCGCCGCCGCGTTCCTCCCGAACCCCCCAATCTGCTCCGCGCCGCCCCGTCTGGCTACCCCCGCGCGCCCGTCGTCCACGCCTGGTCGCCTCGCCGACTATCTCTTCGCTGGATCTCGCGCCCCCTCGGCGGACCCGTGGGCCGGATGCGGGCGGCTGCGTCACCTCCGGATGCACGAAGCGGCGCCCGCGGGGTGAACCCGGGGCGCCGCTTGCGTGCGGTGCGGAAAAGCCGCGGACGGCTAGCTGTTCTGCGACGACGAGCGGGCGGCGCTGGCGAGCTGCTCGAAGGCCTGCGGCTCGCGCACGGCCAGGTCGGCGAGCACCTTCCGGTCGATCTCGATGCCGGCCTTCTTCAGGCCGTCCATGAAGCGCGAGTACGACAGGTCGTGCGTGCGCGCCGCGGCGTTGATGCGGATGATCCACAGGCGACGGAACTCGCGCTTGCGGTTCTTGCGGTCGCGGTAGGCGTAGCGGCGGGCGCGCTCGACGGCTTCCTTCGCCGTCTTGTACAGGTTCTTGCGCCGGCCGAAATAGCCCTTGGCATCGGCCAGGATCTGACGCTTGCGGCGCAGCCGGGCCACGTTGTTCTTCACGCGGGGCATGGTCTATCCCTCACTGTCGAAAAAAGTCACGAAGGTCGGAAGTGCCGCTCAGCCCTGGATGAGGCGCTTCACGCGCTTCTCGTCGGCCTTGGCCAGCATGGTGGTGCCGCGCAGGTTGCGCTTCCGCTTCTGCGACTTCTTGGTCAGGATGTGGCTGTGGAACGCGTGACCGCGCTTCACCCGGCCGCTGGCGGTGGTCTTGAACCGCTTGGCCGCGCCACGGTGCGTCTTCATCTTCGGCATTGGACTGCTTCCTTTTGCTGGGGCTGAACGGCCGCCCTCAGGGGGTCGTCTTCGCAGTGGGGGCGAGCACCATCACCATGCTCCGGCCCTCCAGCTGCGGGTGCTGCTCCACCTTGCTCACGTCCTGCAGGATGGTGGATACGCGGTCCAGCACCTGGCGCCCGAACTCGGGATGCGCCATCTGGCGGCCGCGGAACATCATGGTGAGCTTCACCTTGTTCCCCTCTTCGAGGAACCGCCGCGCGTGCCGCGTCTTGAACTCGAAGTCGTGGTCTTCGATGCCCGGCCGCATCTTGACCTCCTTGATCTGCACGTGGTGCTGCCGCTTGCGCGCCTCGCGCGCCTGCCGCTGCTCCTCGTACTTGAACTTCCCGTAGTCCATGATTCGGCAGACCGGCGGACGGGCCAGCGGCGCCACCTCCACCAGGTCCAACCCCCGCTCCTCCGCGATCTCCATCGCCCGCTCGATCGGGAGGATGCCGACCTGCTCGCCCTCCGGATCGATCACCCGGACCGGGCTGATGCGGATCTGCCGGTTTACGCGCAGCTTCTCGTTGATGGGGACGATCTCCGTGAATGAGAGACAAAAAAGACGGGCCCTGAATCGATTCAGGCCCGTCCGTCGCGCACGCGCCCATCTCTTCCACTCCGGCCGGAGTTGGAAGGGGTCGCGCCGCGGCTTCGCGGACCCGGCAGCATCGTGCTCGTGAGAGCGCGAGCCAACAGGGTGGGGGACCCGCCGGTCCCCACTTTTCCAGCCATCTGCGCGGAAGATAGCGGAACGTGCGGATCTCGTCAACCGCACGCGCACGCCGCCCCCACGCACCCACGCACGCCGCGGAGCCGATTCTTCGGTTGGCCGCCGCGGGCAGTCGGCTCGGGCGACGACGGCCGCGTCACACCTCGGCCAGCGCGTCGCCCGCGCGGATCTCGCCGCCCTCCAGCACTGCGGCGCGCAGGCCGCCGCGCATCTTCAGGTCGCGGGTGACGCCGCGGTAGGTGAGCTTCGCCAGGTGGCCGCACGGGTGGCACAACTCCACGCCGCGCAGCACGGCGCCGCCCACGCGGAAGGTGCGGCCCACCAGCGCGTTCAGCCGCACGCCGCGCGTCACCAGGTTCCGCCGCGCGTCCACGGCGGTGAAGGGGACGCCGCCGGCGCGCACGGCGTCCACCGCCTCGGCCTCGATCAGCGTCACCTGCCGGTCCGCCGCGTAGCGCCCCGGCCGCCGGCCGAAGTAGCGGTCGCCCTCCAGCCCCTTGCCCGTGACGGCGAGCACGCGCTCGACCGCGACGCGCGGCGTTCCCTTCGCCCCCGCCGCGACCAGGATCTGCTCCACGCTGCCGCTCTGCGCCGGTGAGATGGAACTGGCGGAATCCTCCACTGCCTTAACGTCTTCCATCAATCCTTTGCTGGTTCGATCCCACGACATCCGGGCTGATTCTTCGCCGCGCGTCCCGAATACACGAACGCCCGGAGCGAGTGTCCCGGGCGTGAACCTCGGCGGACGTGCAGCGTATCCGCGTCAGCGCTGGAAGGAGAAGGCGACGGGGCCGCTGTTGCCGGGGACTGCGTAGTCCAGGCGGTTGCCGGAGATCACGCCTTCCCACTCGCCGCCGTCGGAGGCGTGGAACTCGACGCGGTCGCCGCGCACGGTCACGGTGCCGTGCGTGCTGCTCCCGCGCGACGAGACGCTGCCGAGCACGGGCGCGTCGGAGAGCGTCAGGCTCTGCTGGAACGTGCCGCCGGAGATCTGCAGCGACCCCGAGATGATCGAGAGGCGGCCGGTGGCGTCGTTGCGCAGCTCCACCGGCAGCGGCTTCGCGTTCACCGTCATCAGCGTGTAGACCCCCGAGCCGGTCGCGGTGGAGGGGCTCACGTCCAGCGCACCCGAATCGCACCCGCCCAGGGCCGTCCCCGCCACCACCACCGCGAGTGCGGCCATCCTCAGCCGCGGGAATCGCATCGTCGGTATCTCGCTCGAAAGAGGGATCAGGGTCTGTTCTGCATCGTCGCGCGTCACGGCGCCGTCAACGGGTGCGTGAGTGCGCAAGTGCGCGAGTGCGTTGAACTTCGGTCACGCACCTGTTCATCCGTGCGTCATCCGGCCGCCCCGGCGAGGCCCAGCTCGGGGGCGATCGTGCGCATCGCCTCGATCACGAACTGCACGTGCTCGCCCAGCTCCACGCCCAGCTCCTCGGCCGCCTTGCGGACGTCTTCGCGGTCCACGCCGGCGGCGAAGGCCTTGTCCTTCATCTTCTTGGTGACGGACTTCGCCTCCAGGTCCATCACCGAGCGCGAGGGGCGGACCAGCGCTGCGGCGGTGATCAGGCCGGTGATCTCGTCGCAGGCGTGCAGCGTGCGCTCCAGCTTCGTTTCCGGATGGACGCCGGTGCGCGCCGGGTAGTGCGAGAGGATCGCCTTCACCAGCTCTTCCGGGTAGCGCTGCTCGCGCAGGATCGGGGTGCCGGCGAGCGGGTGCTGCTCCGGGTGCTCTTCGTAGTCGAAGTCGTGCAGCAGCCCGGTGAGCCCGTACAGCGCCTCGTCTTCGTTCCACCGGCGCGCGTAGGCGCGGCAGGCCGCCTCGACCGAGTACATGTGGCGGCGCAGGCTTTCGCTCTGCACGTGCTGGTGCATCAGCGCGAGCGCCTGCTCGCGCGAAGGGAGCTGCGGCATCTTCGGCTGGATCGCGGGCGAGGGTGGATGCGGCGCGGCCGGTCCGCGCGCTCTGCCTCCAAGATAGCGCCCGTGTCACCCGCCCGAAATCCGCTCCCGATCACCTGTTCCGTCCCAAGAACGCGCCGGGGGGATGGATCGTGACGCGCCGCTTCGCCGTGGTCCGGTGCGCGTGGTGGACGAGGTGCCGGGTGGTGCGGATGGGTCAGACCCGGCGGTGCCGCGGTGCCGCTGCACGATCGCGTCGTCGTCGGCGGGCACGGTGCCGTGGACGTCGTGGCGGCGGCCGGTTTCGAGCCGCTCCGCCTTCAGGGGGTGCGGGCGCCGCGGTGGCGGCACGCGGGGCCCTCGGCGCGCCGGTCCGCCCCGCGGGGGCCGCCTTACACGCAGCGGCAGCTGTTGTGTTCGGTGCAGAAGCATGCGTTCACGCGCGACGAGCAGTAGCAGGTGTTGCAGTTGGTGGCGAAGGTGAGGACGTGGCCGTTCACGGTGCCCGGCGCCTCCTCGCCCGCGTGGGTGCGGAACGATTCCACGCTCAGCTCGTCCAGCGAAAGTCGCAGCTTGTTCATCGTTCGTCTTCCCGGGTCGGTGATTGTGGTTCAGACGCAGTCCCAGCAGGTCACGCGCTCGCTGCACCAGCAGCCGATGTTCACCGACGTGCAATGGCAGGTCTCCGCGCCCTGCGAGACCTCGCGCGCGTTCACGGTGCCGCGCTCCGCCGGCTGCCGCGCCGTGGCGAAGCTGTCCACGTGCAGGTCGTCGATGTTCAGGCTCACCTTGTTCATCTCGGCTCCGGTTCGGACGGGGTGACGAAAACGGACCGCGCGCCGGAGATGGCGGGCGATCCGTGGGATCAACCTCTGGTGGATGGCGGCGCCGACACGCGGGTCGGCGCACACAGCGCGATACACCGCCCGGAAGATGCGTAATGCATGCGCGACCTGTCTTCGCGAGGGGTCGAAACGCGCGGTTGCGTGCCTGATGGTAACGCGTGCCCGGGCGAGGAACAACCCTCGCGAGGGTCGATCATCCCCTGGCATCTCGCCGCACCGCCGGTGTGTCGCGGGCCGGCGGCTCCATCTCGGCCGATATCACATCTCCTGTCCGGTATCCCGTACCTCGTCACGCGCTCGTGGATGGGAACGATCGGCCCTGGCTCGACTCCGCGTCCGCCCGTGCGGTTGGATGGGCCGCCAACTGCGTCATCGGGGGACTGCACGCGAAGCAGGGGGTCGGGCGCCCCGATGACGTCCGTGTCGATATGAGGGTCGGCAGACCTCATGGAAACGACAAGGAAAGCCGATTTGATGCGGTGGTGTCCACTTTCAAAAATTTCGATGTACTACGCCGAGCGCGCGCGGGGAGACGCTCCGACGGTCTTCCGATGCGAAGCGGGCGCCGCTGGATGCGGCGCCCGCTTGCCGATCGGACGAACGGAGGGAGATCAGCCCTCTTCGCCGCCGCAGGTGTAGTAGCAGGTAGGCGATTCGGTGCAGAAGCAGTCCTGGCCCACCGAGGTGTTGGGCTGGGTGCAGGTGTACGCGACGGCGGTGGGCGGGCAGGTGAACGTAGGGATCTGCTGCTCCGAGCGCGCGTGGACGGTCCCGGGCGCGCCGCCGCCCGGCTCGGCGGTGCCGAACGACTCCACGTGCAGGCGGTCGATGTCCAGCTTCAGCTTGGCGGTCATGGGGATGTCTCCAGGGTGGGTGCGCGGGTGCGCGCGTGGACGGCCGGCCGTGCGCGGCCGGCGCCTTCCCCAACGGTGGAGCGAAAAGACGGGACGCGCGAGGGAGACGGGATCAACCGTTCACGGCGCGTGGCGAGCCGTTCGGCGAAGGCCGCGGTTGGCGGTCTCGAGCCGCGACGTGGAGGCGGACCCGCCGGCGCCGCGCGCCGCAACCGCACGGTCGCGTGAAGCCGAACGGCGGCAGATCGGAAGGCACCCCCACCAGCAATCATCATCACCCCCCGGTGACGACGGGAAGCGGGCGCCGCAGCCTGCGACGCCCGCTTCTCCCGTATTCACTGATCAGCACTCCGCACTCACGCACCCGCGCACCTGTTCAAACGCACCTGTTCGCGGATTAGAAGTCCGCGCTCCCCGGCGTCCTGGGATACGGAATCGCGTCGCGGATGTTGGCGATGCCGGTGGCGTACTGGATGGCGCGCTCGAAGCCCAGGCCGAAGCCGGCGTGCGGCACCGTGCCGTAGCGGCGCAGGTCGCGGTACCAGCCGTAGCCCGACGCGTCCAGCCCCAGCTCCTCCATCCGCTGGTCGAGCACGTCCAGGCGCTCCTCGCGCTGCGACCCACCGATGATCTCGCCGATGCCGGGCGCGAGCACGTCCAGGGCGGCCACCGTCTTCCCGTCGTCGTTCTGGCGCATGTAGAACGACTTGATCTCGCGCGGATAGTCGGTCACCACCACCGGGCGGCCCACCAGCTTCTCGGTGAGGTAGCGCTCGTGCTCGCTCTGCAGGTCGACCCCCCACTTCACCGGGAACTCGAACGTCTGCCCACTCTCCTCCAGCCTCTTCACCACCTCGGTGTACGTCATCCGCTCGAAGCTGCTCTCGATGAACGTCTCCAGCCGGCGGATGCACTCGGGGTCCACGCGCTCGGCGAAGAACGACATGTCGTCGCCGCGCTCGTTCAGCAGGTCGGTGAAGATCGACTTGAGGAACGCCTCGGCCAGGTCCGCGTCGTCGTCCAGGTCGGCGAAGGCGATCTCCGGCTCGATCATCCAGAACTCGGCCAGGTGCCGGCTGGTGTTGCTGTTCTCGGCCCGGAAGGTGGGGCCGAAGGTGTACACGCGGCCCAGCGCCTGGCAGTACGCCTCCACGTTGAGCTGCCCGCTCACGGTGAGCGCCGCCTGCCGCCCGAAGAAGTCCTGCGCGTAGTCCACCTCGCCGGCGTCGGTGCGGGGCACGTTCAGCAGGTCCAGCGTGCTCACGCGGAACATCTCCCCCGCGCCCTCGGCGTCGCTGGTGGTGATGATCGGCGTGTGCACCCAGAAGAAGCCGTGGCGGTCGTAGAAGCGGTGGATCGCCATGGACATGGCGTGCCGCACGCGCGCCACCGCCCCGAAGGTGTTGGTGCGCGGGCGCAGGTGCGCCACCGTGCGCAGGAACTCCATCGAGTGCT
>DASQLJ010000815.1:0-4527 GCA_035630095.1 Longimicrobium sp. | reverse complement strand
TCCGAGCGGCGCGCGAAGGCCGCCGCGCCGGGCGCCCCGCACCGTCCCGCGCCCGAGCTGGAGGCGGGGGTGCGGGTGCGCATCGAGAGCCTGGGGCGCACGGGCACGGTGGTGGAGGTGCGCGACGGCAAGGCCACGGTGGAGGCCGGCTCCATGCGCCTGCAGCTCGCCACCGACGACCTGACGCCGCTGGCCGCGGGCGACCAGGAGCCGCAGAAGCGCAAGCCGCACGCGGGGTACTTCGTGCACGGCGTGGAGGCGCGCCCCGAGGTGGACCTGCGCGGGATGCGGGTGGACGAGGTGGAGACCACCCTGGGCCGCGCGGTGGACGACGCGATCCTGTCGGGGCTCGGCAGCTTCCGCATCATCCACGGCAAGGGCACCGGCGCGCTGCGCGCCCACGTCCGCGAGCTGCTCAAGGCCGACCGCCGCATCTCCACCGCGCGGCCCGGCGAGCTGTTCGAGGGGGGGACGGGGGTAACGGTGGTGGAGTTCGCGTAGATCCCGAACAGGTGCGCCAGTGCGCGAGTGCGCTGGCTGCCGAGTGCCGGCCCGCGACGCGAGCGATGCGTGAAGGATGCGCGCCCGGAGGGCCGGGACCGCGGCGGCGGGGGCAGTTTCCCGCCGGCGTGGGCCCGGCGCGGTTGGGCACGGTGGTATCGTGCCCTACCGCGCGCGCAGCCTGGTTGCGCGTCTCGGCGCGCAACACGCCCGAACCGGCAGTTTCGCCGTTCAACACACTCCGCCGGCTACGATCCCGGCCCCGAAGCAGTAGATTGGTAGGCTCGAAGGTCCAGCAGTGGGAGCGGGCGTCAGAAGGCCCAGCCGGTGTTCGCGCAGGCTGTTCCCCGTACCCGTTCCCTCTCCCCCCGAAGTCCCCATGCCGATCCCCGACCACCTCGTCGAGCAGATCCGCGAAGCCGCGGACATCGTGGAGATCGTCTCGGAGCACACGCGCCTGAAGCGCTCCGGGAAGACCTTCCGCGGGCCCTGCCCGCTGCACGGGGGCGAGGGGCCCAACTTCTCCGTGGACCCGGCCAAGGGCTACTACAAGTGCTTCGTGTGCGGCGAGGGTGGCACCGTCTACACCTTCCTGATGAAGCACCTGGGGATGACCTACCCCGACGCCATCCGCCACGTGGCCGGGCGCGTGGGGATCGAGGTGCCCGACGAGCGCGCCTACGTGCGGGAGGAAGACCCCGACCGCCACTACTACGAGGTCAACGCCTTCGCCCGCGACTGGTTCCGCAAGCAGCTCTGGGAGACGGAAGGGGGCCGCCCCGCGCGCGAGTACCTGGAGAAGCGCGGGGTGAGCCGCGAGCACGCCGACCGCTTCGGGCTGGGGTGGGCGCCCGAGGAGTGGACCGCGTTCGGCGACGTGGCGCGCCAGCACGGGATCACCAGCGCGCTCCTGCTGGAGCTGGGCCTGGCCAAGGAGAGCAAGAACGGCCGCGACCCCTACGACGTCTTCCGCGGCCGCGTCATCTTCCCGATCGAGGACCTGGCGGGGCGGGTGGTGGCGTTCGGCGGGCGCATCCTGGGGAACGCCGAGGAGCACGTCCCCAAGTACCTCAACAGCCCCGAGACCCCCGTCTACTCCAAGGGGCGCACCCTCTACGGGCTGAACTGGTCCAAGAACGCCATCCGGCGCGAGGAGACGGCGCTGGTGGTGGAGGGGTACATGGACTACGTGTCGCTGGCCAGCCACGGCGTGGCCAACGCCGTGGCGCCGCTGGGCACGGCCATGACCGAGGAGCAGGCGGCGCTCATCGCGCGCTACTGCGGGCGCGCCATCCTCCTCTACGACAGCGACAAGGCCGGCCTCAAGGCCACCTTCCGCACCGGCGACGAGCTGCTGCGCGGCGGGATGGAGGTGCTGGTGGCCACCCTGCCGCAGGGCGAGGACCCCGACAGCCTGGTGCGCGGCCAGGGCGCGGCGGCGCTCAAGCGCTACTTGGACGACGCGGTCGACGTCCTCGAGCGCAAGATCCAGATCCTGGAGCGGCGCGACTACTTCGGTTCCATCCGCGGCACCCGTCAGGCGATCGACGCGCTCCTCCCCACCGTGCGCGCCGCCGCCGACGAGGTGCTGCGCGGCGTGTACATCCAGCGCATCTCCGAGAAGACCGGGGTGCAGCGCGACACGCTGGAGCGCGAGGCGGCCGAGATCCCGGCGCACGAGCGGCGCGCTGGCATGGGCGACCGGCGCCGCCACGAGGCACGCGAGACGTCGTTCCCCGGGCGGCGGGCCGACGACGTCGCGGTGATCACTCGCAAGGTTCAGGAGCAGAACGTACCCGAGCGCCTGCTGCTGCTGATGATGCTCCGCGACGAGGCGTGGGTGGAGCGCACGGCCGCGGAGCTCTCCCCCGAAAACTTCCGCAACCCGGCCTATGGTGCGGTATTCGCCGGTCTCATAGAGGCCGAGGGTCAGCGCGATGCCGAGGGCGAGTGGCTCAAGGTGTTTCCGCCCGAGATCCTGCCGTTGGTCGAGGAACTGCGTGGTGACCCGGTGGCGGTCACGCTCGTCCCGGACCACTTCATGGGCAGCCTGCAACTGATCCGCGCGCGAGAAATCCAAGCGCGTCTCACCGAGATCACGCGCGAGATCCCCGTGGCGACGCCCGAGGAGCAGATGATACTGTTCCGCGAGAAAAAGAACCTCACCGACGACCTGCGCGGAACCACCGGCTACCTGCGCAAGGCGGGGCTCAAGGCGCTGGTGGCGGCCGAGCGCCCGGTCAGCGGACCGTGGGGGGGTGGCAGCCGGTGGGATTGAGGATTTCCTAACTGCCGGGTTTGGGCGTGTTTGGCGCCTAGGCGCCAAAACGGGCTGCGCGCTGCGTAGGGCACGATACCGCCGTGCCCAACGCAGCCGGGCCACCGCCGCGCCCGGCATTCGCTCCACCCCGCAACATCGTGCTCGCGCGGCGGCGTCCCGGCCCTCCGGGCGCGCATCCCTCACGCGTCGCTGCGCTCTGGCAGCCCGCCGTGCGAGCGCTGGCAACACGCACAAACGCCTCCCCGCGCACCGAAGTGCTCCCCTCCCCCATCCTCCCCCCTTGTGGGGGAGGGGCCGGGGGAGGGGGGTACCCGGCGCTCGGCCGGCGCCGGCCCACCCACCCGCCCCCTCCGCCGCGTCCTCGTCCCGCGCTGCCGCCGCTCGTGCCGCGGATCGAACGGCTCGACCCGAGCTCGTCCGCGCGGTGGAACTCCGGCGCGTTGTCAGAGGTCGGCCAGCACGTCCGGCCGCCCGCCTCACACCCCCGGAGGAAACCATGGACAAGCTCAAGCTCTCGCTCGACACGCTGCAGGTGGAGTCGTTCACCACGGATCGCGAGATCCGGGAGCGGGGCACGGTCCGGGCGAACCAGCCCACCGACTTCAACGAATGCGGGATCAGCGCCCCGTGTACCACCGACGGGCAGAACACCATCGACGCGTCGCTCTGCGCGCAGTCGATCGGCGGGTGCGGCGAGGGTACGATCAACGCGACCACGTGCAGGGTCACCTACATCTGCTGCCCCTTCTCGATGGACCGCACGGCGATCTGCTGCCAGAACTCCATCGGCTGCTGAGCCTTCACGGCGGGCGGGGGCATCGCCCTCGCCCGCCGCGGATCCCCGCCCGCTCGATCCCTCCCCAGCGCCATCATCCCGCCACGGCGCGTTCTTCGGACAGTTCCGCCTCGGCGTCATCTCCCAGCGCCCGCGCGGCTTCCCACCCCACGATCGCCTTCTTCCGCTCCATCCCCCAGCGGTAGCCGCCGAACGCGCCCAGCTTGCGGATCACGCGGTGGCAGGGGATCACGTAGGCGACCTGGTTGCTCGCGACGGCGCCGGCCACCGCGCGCACCGCGTCCGGCCGGCCGGCGGCGGCGGCGAGCTGCTCGTAGCTCACCAGGGCGCCGGGGGGCACGCGCAGCAGCGCTTCCCACACGCGCACCTGGTGGTTGGTGCCCTGCACCAGCAGCGGGATCGGCCGGTCGTCGCGCTCGGCGGGCGAAAAGATGCGGCGCGCCAGCTCCGCCCCGTCGCGCGGGTCCTCGTCCAGGTCGGCGCGGGACCAGCGCTCGCGCAACTCGTCGATCGCCGCGCCCTCGCCCCCCTCGTCCACGAAGGTCAGCGCGCACAGCCCGCGCGGCGTGGTGGCCAGCAGCGCGCCGCCGAACGGCGTCTCGTGGAAGCCGTAGGCGATGCGCAGCCCGTCACCGCGGCGCTTGTACTCGCCGGGGGTCACCGCCTCCAGGGTGACGAACAGGTCGTGCAGCCGCCCCGGGCTGCTGAGCCCCGCGTCGTACGTCGTATCGAGCACCGAGCGGCACTCTTCCAGGCGCTGCTTGGCGTGCTGGATGGTGAGGAACTGCAGGAAGCGCTTGGGCGAGATCCCGACCCAGCGCCGGAAGAGCCGCTGGAAGTGGAACTCGCTCAGGTACACGCTCTTCGCCACCTCTTCCAGGCTCGGCTGGCGGCGGTAGTTCTGCTCGATGAACCGGATCGCCTGTGCGATGCGCTCGTAGTCGGAGAC
>DASQLJ010000814.1:0-11069 GCA_035630095.1 Longimicrobium sp. | reverse complement strand
AGCGCCGCCAGCCAGTAGCGCCCGCCCAGCAGGTCGCCCACCCCGAACACCAGCGCCTCCAGCAGCACCAGCCCGCCCAGCGCGGCCAGCACGGTGCCGGCGAGCAGCTTTCCCCCGTTCCCCAGCAGCGTGTGGACGGAGCGACGCAGCTCGGCGCGGGCCAGCGCGAGCTCCTGGCGCACCAGGGTGGAGGCGTCCGCGCCGAGGCGGCGGAAGAGCACGGCGAACGATTCGCCCGCGCCGTCCTCGGCCGCGGGCGGCACGGGGGCACCGGTTTCTGGGTCGGTCATGTGCGTCGGATGGGGTAAATGCTGGCGGCTGCACGCGGCGGCGCAAAAGCAATGCCCGTTGCCTGACGGTGATTTACGTAGCAGATTGGCGCCGGGTTCATCGCGCATCGCCCGCCCGGAGGGTGGATGAGGAGGGTGTCACAAATCGCCGCGGGCATCGTGCTGTTCCACGTGGACGGCGGCGAGCGGCGTTACCTGCTGGTGCGCTCGGCGCTGACCCGGCGGCCCATCTGGGAGTTTCCCAAGGGCGGCGTGGAGGCGGGCGAGACCGACGAGATCGCCGCCGAGCGCGAGCTGCAGGAAGAGGCCGGCGTGCGCGAGGGCGACTACCGCGTGATCCCCGGCTTCCGCGAGGAGGAGCGCTACGTCTTCACGCAGGGCAAGGGCGAGTCCCGCGTCCTGATCGTGAAGCGCGTGGTGTACTTCGTCGCCGAAAGCCACACCGACGCCGTCACCATCTCGCACGAGGCCGAGGCCTACCGCTGGGCGCCGTACGACGAGGCGCACCGGCTGCTGCGCTTTCCCGGCAAGCGCGCCGTGCTGGAGCGCGCCGAGGTGTTCATCAACCGGATGATGGCGGCACCGTCGCCGGGATGACGATGGCGGTCGCGCCGAGATCGCGCCGCTTCGGCGCACGGGCCGGGAGTCCGCGGAGGCGCTGCCTTCGCGGGCTCGTTCGTTTCTCGATACGTCGAGCCGCGCCGCGTCGACATCCCCCACCGACGATGGACGTCCCCGCCGCCGCGGCATTGCGCCGCGCCGCCGGGCCGGCCCATCTTCCGCGCCCGACGACCGGCCTTCATCACCGCACCATCGCCGCATGCCCGCACTGCCGCCCGACCTGATCGTCCGCGCCCGCCGCATCCACGTGCTGGGCGACCACCCGCCCGTGGAGGCGCTGCTGGTGCGCTGCGGGCAGGTGGCCGCGATCGGCACGCTCGCCGAGGTGCGCGCGCTCGCGGGCGCCGGGGCGCGGGTGGACGACCTGGGCGACGCGACGGCGACGCCGGGCCTCACCGACGCCCACGTCCACCTCACCACCTACGGCCTGTCGCTGAGCCGGGTGGACCTGAACGCCGCCGCCGGCATCCCGCAGGCGCTGGAGATGATCGGCGCCGCGGCGGGGACGGGCGCCGGCTGGCTGCGCGGGATCGGGTGGGACGTGCACCGCTGGGGCCGCCTGCCTACGGCCGCGGAGCTCGACGCGGTGGCGGCGGAGCGGCCCTGCTACTTCCAGAGCCACGACATCCACGGCGCGTGGCTGAACACGGCCGCGCTGCGCCTCTGCGGCATCACCGCGGGGACGGCCGACCCCGAGGGTGGGCAGATCGTGCGCGACGAGGCGGGCGAGCCCACCGGCGTCCTCCTCGAGAACGCGATGGTGCTCGCCGAGCGCCACCTCCCCGCCGACACGCCGGCCGAGCGCCGCGACGCGCTGCTCGCCGCGCAGGCGCGGGTGCACGCGCTGGGGCTCACCGGCGTGCACAGCGTGGAAACCACGGGGCTGGAGGATTACGCCGCCCTGGTGGACGAGGACGCGCTCCGCCTGCGCGTGCTGCAGACGATCCCGCTGACCCGGCTGGAGCACGCCGTCCGCACCGGGCTGCGCAGCGGCTTCGGCGGCGACTGGCTGCGCATCGGCGGGGTGAAGATGTTCCTGGACGGCGCGCTGGGCTCCCGCA
The DNA here is from genome assembly GCA_035630095.1 of Longimicrobium sp. Classification (GTDB taxonomy): domain Bacteria; phylum Gemmatimonadota; class Gemmatimonadetes; order Longimicrobiales; family Longimicrobiaceae; genus Longimicrobium. The sequence goes on along the minus strand of DASQLJ010000814.1, from coordinate 9,097 downwards.
CCGCCTGGATGCGCGAGCCGTACGCGGGCACGGACGAGCGCGGGATCCAGACGCTCACGGCGGAGGAGTTCCGCGCGCACGCGGAGCTCGCCGCGGGCGCCGGGATCGCCTCCACCGTGCACGCCATCGGCGACGCGGCGGTGGCGCTCGCGCTGGACGTGCTCACCGCCGTCCCCGTGCCGCGCGCGATGCCGCACCGCGTCGAGCACGTGCAGCTCTGCCCGCCCGACCTGTGGGAGCGCGTCGGCCGCTCGGGGCTGGTGGCGTCGATGCAGCCGGTGCACCTGATGACCGACATCCCCGCCGCCGAGCGCCACTGGGGGCACGCGCGCTGCCGCGGCGCCTACGCCTTCGCGCCGCTGCTCGCCGCCGGCGCCACCCTGGCCTTTGGCTCCGACGTGCCGGTGGAGACCGTGGACCCGCGCCCGGGCCTGTTCGCCGCCGTGCGCCGCGTGGACTGGAGCGGCGCGCCCGCGGGCGAGTGGTACCCCGAGCACGCGCTCACCGCCGAGCAGGCGCTGCGCGCGTACACCGAGGGCCCGGCGCTCGCCGCCGGCCGCTCCGCGCGCGAAGGCCGCCTCCTCCCCGGCTACGCCGCCGACCTCGCCGCGTGGGACACCGACCCGCTCGCCTGCACGCCGGACGAGTTGCGGACGATGACCTGCGTGCGGACGATGGTGGGCGGCGAGACGGTGTTCGGGGGATGATGGATTTCGGAGGATGACGGTTTTCGGAGGATAGCGGGAGGATCAAACGGTGTCTGGCGAGACGGAGACGACGGTACTCTACCGCCCCGTGGGGCGAGGCGGAGCTGAAGCTGGTCGAGGCGAGCGGGTGGCGCGCGTTTCCGCCGCGCCTGGCACACCAGCCGATCTTCTACCCCGTGCTGGACGAAGGCTACGCGGTGCAGATCGCTCGCGACTGGAACACGAAGGACGCGGCGAGTGGCTTCGTCGGCTACGTCACCCGCTTCACCGTGGATGCCGCGTTCGTGGCGCGCTACCCGGTGCAGGTGGCCGGCGCGCGCGGCCACCGCGAGCTCTGGGTGCCGGCGGAGGAGATGGACCTGTTCAACGCGAACATCGTCGGCCGGGTCGAGGTGATCGCCGAGTTCCGCGGCGACGCGAAGGGCGATGGAGCCTGAATGCCTCGGCCGCGCGGCGGAGTGGCTGGCGACGGCCGAGCGCGTGGTGGTCTCCACCGGCGCGGGGATGTCGCGCGAGAGCGGCATCCCCACCTTCCGCGACGCGATGGAAGGGCTGTGGGCGCGCTACGACCCGCAGGAGCTCGCCACGGAAGACGGCTTCCGCGCGAACCCGCGGCGCGTGTGGAGCTGGTACGCCTGGCGCCGCCGCAAGGTCGCCGAAGCGGCGCCGCACCCCGGCTACGCCGCGCTGGTCGAGCTGGAGTCGCTCGTGCCGCGGTTGACGGTGGTGACGCAGAACGTGGACGGCCTCCACTCCATCGCCGGCTCGCGTGACGTGGTGGAGCTGCACGGCAACCTGCGCCGCGTGAAGTGCCTGGACCGGCACCACCCCTTCTCCGGCGCGCTGCCGGAGAAGGACGAGGACGCGGAGACCGAGGCCGATCCGCCGCCGTGTCCGCTCTGCGGGTCGCCGCTGCGGCCGGACGTGGTGTGGTTCGGGGAGATGCTCCCCGAGCGCGCCGTGGAGCGGGCCTGGAGGCTGGCGGCGGAGTGCGGCGTGCTGCTGCTGGTGGGCACCTCGGGCACCGTGTGGCCCGCGGCCGAGCTCCCGCACGTGGCTCGGCGCGCCGGCGCCCGCGTGATCGAGATCAATCCCGAGCCCAGCGAGCTCACCGCGGTGGCGGGCGTGTTCCTGCAGGGCAAGGCAGGAGAGGTGCTGCCGGCGCTGGTGCGCGCGGTGGCCGAACGGAAGCGAGAGGCGCAATGAGTGGAATCGAGCACCTGATCGACAACAACCGCGCCTGGGCACGGCGCAAGGTGGACGAAGATCCCAACTTCTTCACCAGGCTGGCCGAGCAGCAGTCGCCCGAATACCTGTGGATCGGCTGCTCCGACAGCCGCGTCCCCGCGAACCAGATCGTGGGGATGTTCCCGGGCGACATCTTCGTGCACCGCAACGTGGCCAACGTGGTGGTGCACACCGACCTCAACTGCCTGTCGGTGATCCAGTTCGCCGTGGACGTGCTGAAGGTGAAGCACATCCTGGTGGTGGGGCACTACGGCTGCGGCGGCGTGCAGGCCGCGCTCGAGGACCAGCGCCTGGGCCTGATCGACAACTGGCTGCGCCACGTGCAGGACGTGGCGCAGAAGCACCGCGCCGAGCTCGACGCCATCGACGGCCACGAGCAGCGCATCGCCCGCCTCTGCGAGCTGAACGTGCAGGAGCAGGTCGCCAACGTCTGCCAGACCACCATCGTGCAGGGCGCCTGGGAGCGCGGGCAGGCCCTCACCGTGCACGGCTGGGTCTACGCGCTCCACGACGGCCTGGTCCGCGACCTCGGCGTTTCGCGCAGCGGGTGATGCGCGGCCGGGGAACTCGGCACTGACCGGTGCAGTATGCTCCCGCACGGCTTTCGGCTATCTTGGATCAGCCCCCGGAATGGAGGAGAACGTGGGAAAGATGCTGGCCGAGCGGCCTTACCGCGTGGACGTGGAGGGTGACGAGATCCTCGTACGCCTGGATTCGAGCGTGATGAGCCGTGAAGAAGTCTCGGAATTGCTCGACGACCTCTTCCTCGAGACGGTGCGACGGCAGGCTTCGCTGAGCGAAGATCAGATCGCCGTCTTGGCCGACGAGGTGAATCGTGCAACGGCGAAGCGGCTCCGGCCGATGATCGACGAGAAGCTGCGTGCCCGCTGACGACCTTCTCGTCGTCATCGATACGAACATCCTCTTCTCCGCGCTGCCCGCCGAAGAGTCACGCGTGTCGAGGATCGTAAAGCGATCTCCCCACCGATTATTCATCGGCGAGACCGCGTTCGTCGAGTTGTTCGAGCACAAGGAGCGCATCGCGCGGTTTTCACGCCTGCGACCGGACGTTCTCGCGCAGGCGCTGCACTCGCTCCTCCGCAAGCTGAACCTGTTCAAAGAAGATCTGATCGCGGAAGGGCACTGGGCGAAGGCCCGCGAGCTCTGCAAAGACATCGATCCGGACGACGAGCGATTCGTCGCACTGGCATTCGCCCTCGATGGGGTCCTCTGGACCGGCGACAAGCGGTTGCAGCGAGGATTGAAGGCAAAGGGATTCTATCGCTTCTTCACGCCTGACCAGGAATGAAAACGGACCCGAGGTGGGTCCGTCTCTATTTGCCCGTCCTGTTTCCTGTCCGGCGACAAGCGCATGGGCGGCTATGCCTCCGGTCGTCCGATATGAGTAGCGTACGGGCATCGCCGCAAACACTTGACCGCCGCCTCCCCAACTCTCGACCCTTCATCCGGCCCCTCCGATGCGACTCATCGCCGCCGCCGTGCTGGCCTGCGCCCTGCCGTCCGCGGCGATCGCGCAGGCGCCGTGCGCGCGGCCCGAGTCCGCGCTGGTGGCGGTCGACCACGTGCCGGTGGCGGTGCGCGACCTGGACGCGGCGGTGGCCGACTTCCGGGCGCTGGGGTTCAGCTTCAAGCCGGGGCGGCCGCACCGCAACAGCATCGTCAACCAGCACATGAAGTTCCGCGACGGCACGGAGCTGGAGCTGATCACCGCCACCGAGCCGCGCGACACCCTCGCCCGCGACTACGTCGACTTCCTGCGCGGCGGCGAGGGCGGCGCGTTCATGTCGCTGGAGGGGGCGATGGACAGCGTCGCCGCCGCGCTCGGTGGCTCCGCTCCCGGCCTGCGGCTGCAGGACGGCGCCTATGCGAAGATCGCGGGCTTCCCGGTGGGGAACCCGCTGCGCTACCTGTTCGTGATCCGCCTCGACTCGCGCCCGGTGGACCTGCCCGAGCAGGTGACGCACGCGAACACCGCGGCGCGGCTCCACGCCGTCTGGCTGCGGCGCGCGGCGCCGTCGGTCGAGCGGCGGATGCTGGCGCGGCTCGGCGGCCGCGTCTGCCCGTCGGCCATCGCGCTTCCAATCGGCCGCGCGGGCGAGGTGCGGCTGCGCGGCGGCAGCGTGTATCTCGTGGCGGACGGGAACGCGAGCAGCCGCCGCGCGGTGGCCGGCGTGACGGTGGAGGTGGCGGATCTCGCGGCGACGCGGCGCGCGATCCGGCTGCCGGCCGGCGAGGTCGTCGCGGGCCGGGACGCGCGCGGGGCGTGGCTGCGCGTTCCGCCGCGGCGGGCGCACGGGATCTGGCTGGAGCTGCTCCAGCCGGACGGCTGATGACGGGCGGGGGAGGGACGGACTACGCGCCTTCGAGCTCGGCGACCCAGCGCGGCGGGGCGGTGCCGCGGCGGCGATAGGCCTCGGCCGCACGGCTGGCGAGCTGGCGGATCAGGCGGACGCGGTCTTCGTCGGTGAGGCCGGGGAGGAGGCGCGCGAAGAGCGGCTCGGCGGCGGCCAGCTCGGGCTCGCCCTGCACGGGCGGCTGGCCGGCGTACCAGGAGAGGAGCTTCTTGCGCGTGGAAGGGCGGGGAACCGCGCCGTTGAGGAACTTCAGCAGCCCGGCGGGAGACAGGCCGATCTCGTCGCTGAGCGTGTGCAGCGACGCGCCCGCCGCCTCCCACCCGCGCCCGACGGCGGAGCGGAGGACGTCGTCGCTGGGCACGGCCTTGCCGGGGATGCCCATTCAGGCCCCCCCGGCCGGGAGCGCCCGGCGTGTACCATGTTCACAAGCAGGTCTCTTACACTCGGTAGCTTATGAGCCCGGGAGCGCGCGTGCAAGTGTCAACTTGTTGATTTTGCGAGGCGGGATCTCGATTCAGCCTCGCGGCGCGGATCTGGCACGGCGCGGCGAGCGTCCGCCGGATCTGTTCCGATAACAGGACGGTGCCGTTTGCCGCGCGAAGTGAGGGACGAGCAGGGGGTCACGTGGAGCTGTGTCGAGGCGTATGCCGGTCTTTCCGGCGGAACCGGCGACGCCGCGCGCGCCGACGGCCCGGGCGAGCGCTACCGGGTGGTCTGCACCCCCAGCGGCGGCGCGAAGTCCGTCGAGCTGGAGCTCCCCGCCGGCTGGGAGGAGTCGATGAGCGACGAAGACCTGGCGCGCGAAATCGGCCGGCACTCGGATACGGGCTGATCGAGTGGGCCGGCTACCGTTCGCGTGAGCGGTGGCGACCCAGGCTGTTCAGAGTGCTCGCACTTTTCAGTTGCGTCCACTTTGTTGCTTTCTGCACGAGGGCTCATTAGACTCGTTGGATGCCGCGTCCCAAACGCACACAAGTTCGATCATATTCGTACGGTCAACCGTCGGCTGGGCCTGTTCGTCCCCATGGCCGCGACGCCCCTTGATCTCCTTGGGAGGGTGACATGAAGGAGCAGGACTACACCGATCCCGCACTGGAGGAGATCTGGGCGATTCGCGAGAAGATCGCGGCCGAGTTCGACCATGACGTCCAGAAGATGGCGAAGTTCCACATGGAATACGAAAAGCAGTTCGGCGACCGGGTGATTCCACCTCCGGAGCGCAAAAAACCCGAGCGCCCCGCCGCCTGACTCGCATCCCGGTCACTCGATGCCGCCTGACGCTGCTACTGGCGGCGTCGAGACAGAGTACGGCTTCGGTTCCGGACTCGAAGAGATATGGGCGATCAAGGACCAGCTCTCGGCGGAGTTCGACCACGACGTCGAGAAGCTCGGCCGCGATTACATGGAGTATCAGAAGCGGTTCGGCGACCGCCTGATTTCTCCCCCGGACCGCAAGAAGACCGATGGGCCTGCCGCCTGATGCGCCGGGCCGACGATCGCAGCACCCCTGCAGGTGCTCGGGAGGATCGCATGAAGGAGTTCGATTACACCGATCCGGTCCTGGAGGAGATCTGGGCCGTGCGGGACCGGCTCGCGGCGGAGGTGGGCTACGACCTCGAAAAGCTGGGGCGGCTCTGCCAGGAGCACCAGAAGCAGTATGCGGACGAGCTGATCCCGGCCCCGAAGCCGAAGAACGCCAGGCGCCCCGCCGCCTGATCGCCGCGTCCGGGCGGCTCGACGGTGACTGATTGTCGCTCCGGCTAACATCATTGCGACGATCGGCGCCGTCGCCCGGTCGTGATCGCGCTCCTGCCCCTTGCCGCCCGCGCGCGGCGAGGGGCAGTTTGTCGCCGGGCCGCGGCTTTGCCTTGTCCGCGCCCCGACCCGCCGCACCTGGAAGGACCGATGGTTCGACGCACCAAGATCGTCTGCACGCTGGGCCCGGCCTCGTGGTCGCCCGAGCGCATCCGCAGCCTCATCGAGGCGGGGATGGACGTGGCCCGCATCAACTTCTCGCACGGCGAGCTCGAGCGGCACGCCGAGACCATTCGCAACGTGCGCGAGGCCTCGCGCGAGTGCGGCCGGCCGATCGCCGTGCTGGGCGACCTGCAGGGCCCCAAGATCCGCGTGGGCGCGCTCCCCGAGCCCGTGCACCTGGCCCCCGGCGACTCGATCACCTTCGCGCCCGAGGGCGAGCACGGCCCCGGCGAGCTTCCCACCACCTTCGCCGAGCTGGCGCAGGACGTGGAGGTGGGCGAGGTGGTGCTGCTGGCCGACGGGCTGATGGAGCTGATCGTGGAGGACGTGCAGCCGCCGCGCGTGAAGATGCGCGTGATCCACGGCGGCGAGCTGACCAGCCACAAGGGGATCAACCTTCCCACCACGCGCATCAGCGTTCCCTCGCTCACGCCCAAGGACCTGCGCGACCTGGAGTTCGCGCTGGAGCAGGAGGTCGACTACATCGCCCTCTCCTTCGTGCGCTCGGCCGAGGACGTGATGGACCTGGCGCGGCGCATCCCCCAGGGCGGGCCGCTGGTGGTGGTGAAGGTGGAGAAGGGGCTGGCGCTGCAGAACCTGCAGCACATCGTCGACGCGGCGTCGGCGGCGATGGTGGCGCGCGGCGACCTGGGGGTGGAGCTCCCCTTCGAGCGGGTGCCGCTGGCGCAGAAGCGGATGATCCAGATGGCCAACATCGCCAGCCGGCCGGTGATCACGGCCACGCAGATGCTGGAGTCGATGATCGAGAACCCGCGCCCCACCCGCGCGGAAGCCTCGGACGTGGCCAACGCGATCATCGACGGCACCGACGCGGTGATGCTCAGCGCCGAGACGGCCACCGGGCGCTTCCCGATCCAGGCGGTGCAGGCGATGGCCCGCATCGCCACCGAGATCGAGGACTCGCACATCCTGGAGGGCGGGCCGCACTACGACTTCCCGCTGGAGCAGCGCGACGGCGAGATCACCACCGCGCGCGCCATCGCCGGGGCCACCGTGGAGGCGGTGCGGCGGATGCAGGCGCCGCTGATCCTGACCTTCACCAGCAGCGGGAGCACGGCGCGGGCGGTGTCGAGCTTCCGCCCGCCGGTCCCCATCCTGGCGCTCACCGACTCGAAGAGCACCTACAACCAGCTCGCGCTGGTGTGGGGGGTCATCCCCATCCTCTGCTCGCCCGAGTCCAGCTTCGAGGAGAACCTGGCCTGTGGCCGCGAGGAGGCGGTGAAGCGCGGCCTGGCGCGCCCCGGCGACCGCGTGGTGGTGACCGCCGGCTACCCGATGCACGTGCCGGGGACGACGAACCTGCTGCAGGTCGAGGTCGTATAGTGCCCAGTGCCCAGGTTCCAGTGCCCAGTGTCGCGGCTCCGACCGTGCCGGGTTCTTCCTGGGCACCGGGCACTGGGCACCGGGCACTGTCGTGAAGCTGCGCTTCCTGGGCACCGGCACCTCGTTCGGCGTGCCGGTGATCGGGTGCCGGTGCGCGGTGTGCCACTCGGCCGACCCGCGCGACAAGCGCACCCGGCACGCGGCGCTGCTGGAGGACGGGGGCCGCCGCCTGCTGGTGGACACGCCGCCCGAGCTGCGGCTGCAGCTGGTGGCCGCCGGGGTGCGCGACGTGGACGCGGTGTTCTACACGCACACCCACGCCGACCACGTGCACGGCGTGGACGACCTGCGCGTCTTCAGCGAGCGCACGGGGCGCCCGCTGCCGGTGTGGGCGCACGAGGGCGACGCGGCGGTGCTGGCGGCGCGCTTCGCCTACGTGTTCGACGCCAGCATCCGCCCCGTGGAGGGGACGTCGAAGCCCGAGGCCGAGCTGCACCACTACCGCACGCACGAGCCGGTGAGCGTTGCCGGCTTCGAGCTGCTGCCGGTGCCGGTGCCGCACGGCTTCGCGAAGGTGCACGGCTTCCGCTGCGGCGGCCTGGGCTACGTGACCGACGCCAAGCGCCTTCCCGAGCGCACCGAGGCCGCTCTCGCCGGGGTGCGCGTGCTGGTGCTGAACGCGCTCTGGTTCGACACGCCGCACCCCACGCACTTCAGCGTGGAGGAGGCGTGCGAGACCGCCGCCCGGCTCGGCGCCGAGCGCACCTACCTCACCCACCTCAGCCACCGCACCGGCGCCCGCGAGCTGGAGCGCCGCCTCCCCCCCGGCGTCTTCGCCGCCTGGGACGGCCTGGAGGTCGAGGTATGATACGGAGTCCGAAAAGCCGGTGCCGGGGGCGGACACGGAAACTGCGGATGCGGGCGTGTCCCTCCGCTGCGCTCCGGGCCGGGCTTCGCGCGCCGTAGGCAACGATACCGCCGTTGCCAACGGCGCCGAGCCGCCGTCGCGCCACGGCCGCGCTCGTTCCCGCGGCATCGACGCGGGCGCGCCGGCGTCTCGGCCCTCCGGGCGCGAATCCCTCACGCAACCCGCCGCGCCCCGCGGAACGGAGCTCGTGGGATCCGTATGACCCGCGCCGACGGCCGATGGTCGTCGATCGCGCGGGGACGAAGGGCGGGGAGCAGGTGGCGGATCGGCGCGGCGCGAGGGTTGCCGGGGCGGGGGGCGGATGGGGATGCGTCGGGCGACGTCGTGAGGGAGGCGAATCGCGCCGACGCGTGAGGGATGCGCGCCCGGAGGGCCGGGACGCCGGCGGCGGCGCTCTTCAGTCGAGGACGCGCGGCGAGGCCGGTCCGCCGGCGGTGGCCCGGCGCGGTTGGCAACAGTGGTATCGTTGCCTACCGCGCGCGCAGCCCGGCCCGGAGCGCAGCGGAGGGACACGCCCA